>JBIKTA010000018.1:0-12844 GCA_044348315.1 Burkholderiaceae bacterium
CTCGAGCGGGGTGACGTTGACGATGATGCCGCAGCGGGCGTAAGTCGACTTGCCCAGACAGATCGTGAGCACCGAGCGCGGAATCCTGAAGAACTCGACCGTGCGGGCCAGCGCAAAGGAATTGGGGGGGATGATGCAGACCGGCCCCTTGACGTCGACGAAGGACTTTTCGTCAAACGCCTTCGGATCGACGATTGTGGAGTTGATGTTGGTGAACACTTTGAACTCGTCCGCGCAGCGCAGATCGTAGCCATAGCTCGACGTGCCGTACGAGACGATGCGCTGGCCGTTGACCATGCGAACCTGACCGGGCTCGTAGGGCTCGATCATTCCCTGCGCCGCCATGCGGCGAATCCAGCGGTCGGACTTGATGGTCATCGTTGACTCCAATCAGGTCTTTTGAACGACGATGGAGGGAAACTTCTGGCTCATGTCACGCGCCTGTTCGGCAATCCGCACCGCCACCCGTCGGGCGATGCGGCGGTAGATCGCGGCGAGTTCGCCGTCGGGCTCGGCCACGACGGTGGGGCACCCCGAGTCAGCCTGCTCACGGATCCGGATGTCGAGCGGCAGACCGCCGAGGTACTCGACACCGAAATCGCGGGCCATGCGCTCGCCGCCGCCCGCGCCGAAGATGTGTTCGGTATGACCACAGTTCGTGCAGGTGTGCATCGCCATGTTTTCGACGATGCCGAGGATCGGGATCCCGACCTTTTCGAACATCTTGAGACCCTTGCGGGCATCAAGGAGCGCGATGTCCTGGGGCGTGGTCACGATCACCGCGCCAGTCACCGGGATTTTTTGAGCAAGCGTCAGGTGAATGTCACCCGTGCCCGGCGGCATGTCGACAACGAGATAATCGAGGTCGTGCCAATTGGTATCGCGCAGCAGTTGCTCGAGCGCCTGCGTGACCATCGGACCACGCCAGACCATGGGGGTGTCGGGTTCGATCATGAAACCGATCGAAGACGCCTGAACGCCATGGCCAATCAGCGGCTCCATGGTCTTGCCGTCGGTCGATTCGGGACGACCCCGGATACCCAGCATCAGCGGCTGGGAGGGCCCGTAGATATCGGCATCGAGCACCCCCACTGATGCACCCTCAGCAGCCAGCGCGAGCGCGAGATTGGCCGCAGTGGTGCTCTTGCCGACCCCCCCTTTGCCCGAGGCGACGGCGATGACATTCCTCACCTGGGGAAGCGTCTTGACCCCACGCTGCACCGCATGCGCCACGATCTTTTGATAGACGTTGACTGCGACGGCTGACACCCCGGGCAAGCCGCGAAGCGCATCGACCACCGCAGTTCGGATCAGCTCGACCTGGCTGAGCGCCGGGTAGCCAAGCTCGACATCCAGTGAGAGGGCGGCGCCATCGACGCGAATGTTGCGCGCGGACTTGCCGACAACCAGATCCTTGCCTGTGTTCGGATCGATAACTTTGCGCAGGGCTTCGGTGGCCTGTTCGACAGTGACGCTCATGACGCGTGTGGCTCCATTGGAAACGACAGAGCGACGCAGTCTAGCAGGGCCCATCAATGACCATGATGGGGGCAGAGGCCGACGCGCCGAAAGCGGCGCCTCGGCGCTCGGCCCACCACGCCCGAATTTCGCCACGGGCGTCCGGACCAGTTATCACCACCTGGACATCCGCCCCGCCTCAGCCCTCGGTTTTCGGCATCCTGTGAATCGCGCAGAGCTTGTTGCCGTCCGGATCGCGCAGATAGGCGAGATACATGCTGCCGATCGGACGCACGCGCACACCCGGGGGATCCTCACAGGTGGTCCCGCCGTTGGCAATCCCGGCCGCATGCCAGGCCTCGACCTGCTCGCCCGACTGACAGGGCAACCCGATGGTGCCACCGTTGGCCACCGTCGCCGGCTCACCGTTGATCGGAATCGTGACACCGAATGCACCCGTCGGCGTCCTCCAGAACACACGATGACGATCGACCACACCCGGCGCAATGCCCAGGGTGCCCAGTACCGCATCGTAGAAACGCTTCGAACGCTCCAGATCGCTGGATCCAACCATGACGTGAGAGAACATGACGCAAGACCTCCTCGGGTTGCAGAAAGGCGCAGCCCGATGGGCGCGCCGGTGGAAATCATCCTAGCCGCCTGGCAATTCTGCCAGCCAGCGCAGCCGGGTCTCGATCCGCGCGAGCGGGTCGGGCATGCCCTGCTCGGAAAAGATCGCATGAAGATTGTTGAGCATGCGGATCAGAATGCGCGCGGGCGGAGCGGGCGCAAGAAGCGCCTGCAACTCGAAACCATGCGGATTGGCCCGCTGCTCAATTTCGTCGAGATCCAGCGATGAACCGGCGAAGGGATCGATCACGACCATCCCATCGAAGAGGTCGACCCGCACCAGAAAATGCCCGGGGAAACTCACCCCGTGCGCATCGAGACCGATATGCCGGGCCAGTTCGATCAGAATCACCGCAAGCGAGATCGGAATCCCTCGGCGGGTCTCAAGCACCCTATGGATGTAACTGTTATCCGGGTGGTAGTAATCGACGAGGTTACCGGCGAACCCCTGCTCGACCCGGTAAAAGTGCAGCAGGCGGCGCAGGCGCTCGGTTTCGGTGGGGAGCCCCGCGCAGGCGCTTGCCAGGCGGGCGGCGAGCCGGTCGAAGCGGGAAAGGGTGTCCTGAAGATCGAACTCGGGGTGTTGATCGATTGCAATCGAGGCCGCGGCCTCAAAAAGCGGTATCGCCTGGGGATCGGCGATCAGCAGGCGAAAGTACTCTATATCGGGCAGCGCACGGAACATGGCCATCGCCACGGGTGAACGGGGTGTGGGGCGAGTATGCCCGAAAGCGGCTGCCGAGGCGTGTCGCAGCGCTACAATCAAAGTTTGATGCGCCGGCCCGGTCCGGCGAGCAGCATCACACGAGCCTTACCCTCCCTGGATCCCCCATGCGCCGACGACTTTTCGTGACCACTGCCCTGCCCTATGCGAACGGCTCCTTTCATATCGGCCACATCATGGAGTACATCCAGGCCGACATCTGGGTGCGATTCCAGAGGATGCGTGGCCATGAGGTCCATTTCGTGGGCGCCGACGATGCCCATGGCGCGCCGATCATGCTCAAGGCACAGTCCGAGGGCATCACGCCGGAGCAACTGGTCGGGCGCATCGCGGCCGAGCGCCCCCAATATCTGAACGGCTTTCATATTTCGTTTGACAACTGGCACTCGACGCATTCGCCCGAAAACACCGAGCTTTCGCAGAACATCTATTTGGGCCTCAAGTCGCAGGGCCTGATTACCACCCGGACGATCGAACAATTCTTCGACCCGGTTCAAGGCATGTTTCTCCCCGACCGCTACATCAAGGGCAGTTGCCCGAAATGTGGCGCGAAAGACCAGTACGGCGACGCCTGCGAAGCGTGCGGCGCCGTGTACGCACCCACCGATCTCATTGAGCCGTACTCGACAATTTCGGGCGCGACGCCCGTGCTGCGGGAGTCCGAGCATTATTTCTTCCGGCTCTCGGACCCGCGCTGCATCGCGTTTCTGCGTGAGTGGACCCAGTCCGGGCGCCTGCAGTCCGAGGTGGCCAACAAGGCGCTCGAGTGGCTCGATAGCGAGAGCGGGCTGGGTGACTGGGACATCTCGCGCGATGCGCCCTATTTCGGCATTCCGATTCCGGATGCCCCGGGCAAATATTTCTACGTCTGGCTCGATGCGCCCATCGGCTACCTCGCGAGCCTTAGAAATCATTTTGACAAGGGCCAGGCGCGCGCCCAGACGGACCAGACCTATGAGGCATTTGTCAGCGACCCCTCGGTCGAGCAGTATCACTTCATCGGCAAGGACATCATCTATTTCCACACGCTGTTCTGGCCCGCCACACTTCATTTCTCGGGGCGCAAGGCGCCCACCAACGTGTTCGTCCACGGGTTCATCACCGTCAGTGGCGAAAAGATGAGCAAGTCGCGCGGCACGGGCATTTCGCCGCTGCGCTACCTCGAAATCGGCATGAATCCCGAATGGCTGCGCTACTACATCGCCGCCAAGCTCAACGCCCGGGTCGAGGACATCGACTTCAACCCGGATGACTTCATCGCGCGGGTCAACAGCGACCTGGTCGGCAAGTACGTGAATATCGCCAGCCGCGCATCGAATTTTCTGCTGCGGCATTTCGACGGCGCACTGCTCGATGTCCGCGCCCAGCCCGCGTGGCAGGCACTCGCCGTGCCCGAGCGCACTGAGGAAATCGCCCGTTGGCTCGAAGACCGCGAGTACGGCAAGGCGCTGCGCGCGGCGATGGAATTCGCCGACCGGGTCAACCAGTACTTCGATGCGGAAAAGCCCTGGGAACTCGCGCGCGACCCCGCGGCACGCGAGCGCTTGCACGAGGTCTGTTCGATCTGTCTGGCCGGCTTTCATGCGCTCACGGTCTGGCTCAAGCCCGTGCTGCCCGCGCTCGCCGAGCGCGCCGAGGCCTTCATGAATACGGGGCCGCTCGCCTGGGCCAGCCTGGCGACACCGCCCGAGCGGATCGGTGCGTACGAGCACCTGATGACCCGCGTCGATGCCAAATTGCTCGACCGGCTCTTCGAGCCGCCGGCTGCCGTCGGGGGCACACCCGCTCAATCTGCCGCACCGACCGCCGCGCCGGCGCCCGCACGCGAGCAGGGCGAAACTGCGCCACCCGCCCCGATCAGTATCGACGATTTCGGCAAGGTCGATCTGCGCATCGCCCGAGTGCTCGACGCCCGCGCGGTCGAGGGCTCGACCAAGCTCGTCAAGCTCTCGCTCGACGTCGGTGACGGCCAACCCCGCACGGTGTTCTCGGGCATCCGAGCGGCCTACGCGCCTGAAGCCCTGGTGGGACGACTGACGGTTCTGGTCGCCAACCTCGCCCCCCGAAAGATGAAATTCGGCGTCTCGGAGGGCATGATCCTGTCGGCCTCGGCCGAGGACGCATCACAGCCCGCCGGGATCTTCCTTCTGGATGCCGATTCCGGCGCCCAACCCGGGATGAAGATCCGATGATCCTCGAACCGGACGAGATGGCGGTGGCCGCAACACGGCGCCGTCCAGCACGCTGAGCCAGAACCGGCCGATGCTGCGCTTTCGCCCCAGACTGATCGATTCACTCAAGGGCTATACCCGCGCAGACCTCAGGCAAGACATCGGTGCCGGTGTGACGGTGGGCGTCGTCGCCTTGCCCCTGGCGATGGCCTTCGGCATTGCCAGCGGCGTCAAGCCCGAGCAGGGCATCATCACGGCGGTCATCGCCGGATTTCTCATCTCGCTCCTCGGCGGATCCAGAGTGCAGATCGGTGGACCGGCGGGCGCCTTTGTCGCGCTGCTGTACGCGATTGGCGAGCGCTACGGGCTCGCCAACCTGATGCTGTCGACCATGATGGCAGGCGTACTGATTTTTGCGATGGGGGCGCTCCGGCTGGGGCGTTTCATCCACCTGGTGCCGGTGCCGATCATCACGGGCTTCACCTGCGGAATCGCGGTGGTCATCGTGCTCCAGCAGGTGCGCGACTTCCTCGGACTGGCGATCGAAAAGATGCCGGCCAATTCGCTCTCTCAGATCGGCGCAATCGGGAGCCGGATCGATACGATGAACCCGCAGGCGCTCGCACTCGGCGTGCTCGCGCTCGTCACGGTGGTGGCCTGGCCCAAAACCTATGCCCAGCAGGCGCCCGGTTGGCGCCGGTGGCTCTCGCGCGCCCCCGGCACGGTCGCTGCGCTCGCGATCTGCACGCTGGCGGCCAGCATCCTGTCGCTGGAGGTGGAGACGATCGGCAGCCGTTTCGGCGGGATCCCGCAGTCGCTCCCCGCACTCAGCCTGCCGGCCTTTGAATGGGCCACCGCACAGTTGCTGCTAGTTCCGACCCTCGCAATTGCCGCGCTCGGGGCCATCGAGTCGCTGCTCTGCGCACGCGTTGCAGACGCGATGATCGATGAGCGACACGACCCCAACCAGGAACTGATGGCTCAGGGCATCGCCAATGTGGTGACACCCTTGTTCGGTGGCATCGCAGCGACCGGCACGATTGCGCGCACCGTCACCAACGTCCGCGCGGGCGCGCGCTCGCCCGTGGCCGGTATCGTTCACGCGTTGACGCTTGCATTGATCGTACTGATCGGGGCGCCGCTCGCAGCGCACATCCCGCTTGCCGCCCTGGCGGGCATTCTGCTGTTCGTCGCCTGGAACATGGGCGAATGGCGGGCCTTTGCCGAGCTAAGACGCTTCACGCTCCACTACCGACTACTGATGGTGGGTACTTTTGCACTGACCGTGATCTTCGACCTGGTCGTGGCGATTGAGGTCGGACTGATCGCGGCAGGGCTCCTCTTCATCGCACGGATCGCCTCGGTCACGCGCGTCGAACCGATCGCCCTGGCCGGCGAGGCCGCATCCCGCTTCGAGGCGTGGCGGCTGTTCGGTTCGCTGTTTTTCGGGTCGGTGGGACGGCTGGAACCCTTGCTGGATCGCAAAACCTCAGCCCGCGAGGCCGTGATCCTGGACCTTCACCAGATGATCAATCTCGACACTACCGGACTCGACGCGCTACGCACATTCGCCCGGCAGCTGCGCAACCAGCAGACCCGTCTGGTGCTGATCGCCCCGAACGAACAGCCCTTGTCACTGATGACCCGCAGCGGTTTCCTGGACGAAATCCGAGGCCCGGAGATCTTCCCCGACCTGCCCTCGGCGCTCGCATCGCTTCAGGCTGCCCCTGGAGTCGGTCGCCGCGAGCTGGGATCGGCACGTGGGGATCAGGCGATCTAGCCGAAATAGCGTGCGAAATTCTCTACCAGCCGCGCTTCGATACGCGGCCTGTAGGCCGCAAGCAGAAAACCGAGTTGAGCTTCCAGACGAATGCGGTCATCAAAGACCTGGAGTACGCCCGACAAGCCGCTGCGCCGAAAGCTCAAGACATCACCCTCCCAGCCGGAGTCCACCCTAAACTCGTCTCGCATCTCGTCGGCGAGTCGCTGGGCGACCGAGCGGGCACGTTCCAGGCCGATCGTGTGCGCCCGTTCAAAAACAATTTCAGCCAAATCGCTCTCCGGTGAACTGGAAAGCGCGGATCCTAGCGCGATCGACAGACCCGAGCACAGCGCGGGGCCATCCGCACCGCATTCATTTCACCGGGGTGAGCAGATCGTGACCCTTGGCCCAGGCGATCAAGTTGCCCGCAGCGAGCGAGGCCATGCCCAGCCGAGAGCTGAGGGTGGCGCTGCCGATGTGCGGCGTCAGCACGATGTTGCGGCAGGCAAGCAACTCAGGTGCAAGCGCGGGCTCGTTTTCGAACACGTCCAGCCCCGCGGCTGCAATCCGGCCCTCAGTCAGTGCACGGGCGAGCGCGCGATCGTCCACGATCCCACCTCGCGCAATGTTGACCAGGGTCGCCGACGGCTTCATCAAGGAGAGTTCCCGCGCGCCGATCAGGTGATGGGTCTCTGGCGAATAGGGCAGGACCAGGACGACATGATCAGCCTCGGCCAGCAGCGTATCGAGATCGACTCGGGTCGCGCCCAGCTCCGCCTCGTTCGCCGCCGCACTCCGGTTGTGGTAGAGCACGCGCATCGCGAAACCACGGCCCCGACGGGCGACAGCCGAACCGATCCTGCCCATGCCCACGATGCCCAGCGTGGTGTTCCAGACATCGGCGCCTAGAAACTGGTCGAATTCCCAGCGATCCCAGCGCCCCTCGCGCAGCCAGCGCTCAGACTCTGAGACGCGGCGAGCCGCTGCCATGATGAGGGTCCACGCCATGTCGGCAGTCGCCTCGTTCAGCACATCGGGCGTATTGGTCACCGCAATGCTCCGCTCGCTGCAGGCCACACGATCGATGTGGTTGTAGCCCACCGTTCCGGTTGCGACGATACGCAGATCGGGTGCGACCTGGATCAGCTCGCGATCGATCCGGTCGGTCCCCACGACCAGGAGCGCCTGGCGGTCAGCGACCCGGGCCAGCACCTCGGTACGATTGAAGGCCACGTCGTCCTGGTTGTCGATGACATCGAAGTGCTCGCGTAGACGCTCGAGCACCTCAGGGAAGATCTTTCGGGTAATGAACAATCTTGGCTTCATCTAGGGTTTCCTGCCTGAACATATCGACGGATCAATTCGGCGCTTTCGCACCAATGGACTTCGAGTTCTCGGCCAGCTGTCATGTCACGGCCCAGCACCGCCGAAAGCGTGTAGCGGTTCGACAGCACGAAGTAGCCCTGCGCGGCAATCAGCAGATAGAGCTCTGCAGCATCGATCCCTTCACGGAAAACACCCGCCGCCACGCCCTGCCGGAGCAACTCGGCGAGCCGGCCGATGACCGGTGAAACGAGTTCCTCGAGGGTGGGCGATTTCCTCAGGTGCTTGGCCTGATGAAGATTCTCGGTGTTGACCAGACTGATGAACTCGGGATGCTCGAAATAATAGCGCCAGACGAATCGACAGAAGCGCTCGAGCGAGCCCTGCGGGTCGGACAGATCGATCTCGACGGCGCGCTCGGCGTCCCGTAGCGCCGCATAGACCGACTCGAGCGCAGCGCGGAACAAGCCCTCCTTGCTGCCGAAGTAGTAGTAGAGCATCCGCTCACTGGAGCGCGCACGCACGGCGATCCGATCGCCCCGAGCACCGGCAAAACCACTGCGCGCAAACTCGATGGTTGCCGCCTTGAGGATGCGCGCGCGCGTCGCATCGGCATCCCGCTTGCGGGGCGCGGCGATGGCGCTCGGTGACGAGACCGATGCGCTCAAGCGATGATCACCGGGACGTCTACAGCAGGCGGGGTGTTGCGGCTACGCTGGCAGCGGACGATGCCGTCGATCATCACCATGCCGACCCCGGGAATGTCGCCCAGGCGCACGCTGTCGAGCAGATCGCGCCCGGCCGAATGCTGAGCCTTGTCGATGAACACGAAATCAGCCGGCCGGCCTGGCTCGATCAGCCCCTGGGCGAGACCACGCATCCGGGTCGTATTGCCGGTGGCAAAGCCAAACACGATTTCGGCCGGAATGTCCGCCATGCTGGCAATCAGTGCGATCAGCCGCAGCATGCCGAGGGGCTGCACGCCAGAACCTGCCGGCGCATCGGTACCCAGGATCACCCTGTGGGGGCACTTGAGTTCCATCGCATGGCGCGCGGTGAGAATCGCGATCCGCTCATTGCCGTTGTGCACGATCTCGAGCGCGCGGCTGCTTTTTTCGCAGAGCTTGCAGACGGCCTGATAGGACAGTGATGTGTGGCCGCCATTTACATGCCCGATCACGTCAGCATCGGCCTCAAGCACGACATCCTCATCGATGAGCCCCGAACCGGGAATCGAAGGGCCTCCCGTGTGAATCGTGCTCTGGATGCCGTGCTTGCGCGCCCAGCCGACCATCTGCGCGGCCTCGTCACCCGCCTTTACCGAACCCAGGCCGATTTCGCCCAGGAGCCGCACGCCAGCGGCGGCAAGCTCCGCAAAATCCTGCTCGACCATGCCCTTTTCGATGACGGGCGCACCCGCCAGCACCCGCACGCCGCCGCCGACCCCAGCCACCCGCATCCCGTCAAAGGCGCGCTGAGCAGTGATCGCAAGCGCCTTCACCCCGACGATGTCCTTGGGCCGACCGGGCAGGTGCACTTCGCCCGCCGAAATCATCGTCGTGACGCCACCGTGCATGCAGGACTCGATCCAGCCGAGCTGATTCTGTCGCGGGGTCCAGTCGCCAAAGACCGGATGCGTATGCGAATCGATCAGCCCCGGCGCAATGGCAGTGCCCCGGCAGTCGATCACCCGATCCGGCGCCTCGGTATCGCAGTCGGCATGCCGACCCACAGCCGCGATCAGACCGTTGTTCACCACAATGGTGTCCGCGTCAAGGATGGGACGGTCAATATCGCCGGACAGCATCAGTCCGATGTTGCGGATCACGACCTTGCCGGATGTCTCCGCTGCTGCCACCACTGCCATGTCAGATACTCCTCATTGATCGAATCAATAAACCCTGGCTCGCTCAGCGCAGACCATCCTGGCCCTTGAGCTCGTGCACCTGCAGCCCCCCGACGCGCGGCAGCGGCCGCCCGCTGTCGGTCACCGAAACCGCGACCAGAATCTCGTTGGCACGCGGCGCATCGGCCAGACGCGCCTCGATCGCATCGAAATGGCTGCGCACGAACGCTGCGTCCTTGTGGCCCAGCGGCACATCGATCGGCGTACCGGGCCCACCCATTTTCTTGGCCGAAGGCACCAGCGCCGCCCCCCTCTCAACGGCCACCCGCAGCGGCGCACCCAGCTTGGGGTGCAAAATGGCCGCGGCGTGCTCGAGCTCGCCCGCCTCGCCGACAACAGCTGCCTTGCCGTAGCTGTGCGCCTGCCCGGGCGCGATGCCCAGGGCCTGAACGCAACGCGCACCCAGCAGCCCACCCAGTTCCTCGCCGATCGCAATCAGGTCATCGAGCGATTCGCTGTAGCGACCCGCATAGGGATTGGTGATGACGGCGATCGCCAGCGCCTTGCGCGTCGGCGGTGAGACCGCACGCCCCATCTCGGCGTGGGTTTCCTCGACACTGACCACCAGTTTGCGAATTTCTGCTGCCATGACCGAAGTTCCTCGTTCCAGACGCTCACTGAAATCAGCGAGCCATGATTGTGCATCAATGAAGGGCCTGGCCCGGCCGCTCAGACGGCCAGATACTGTGCCCGCACCTCATCATTGGCCTTGAGCTCGGCCACCGTTCCATCAAAGCGGATCCGCCCCTTCTCGATGATGTAGGCGCGGTCGCCGACCTCAAGCGCAAAGTGCAGATTCTGCTCGGAGAGCAAGACCGCGACGCCTTGCGCCTTGAGCGCCCTGACCGCGCCCGCCATCTGATCGACGATCACTGGTGCGACCCCCTCGGAAGGCTCATCGAGCAGGATGCACAGGGGATTGCCCATCAGCGTGCGTGAGATCGTGAGCATCTGCTGTTCGCCGCCCGACATCCGACCACCCGGACGGTCCGGCATCTCGGCGAGATTGGGGAAGAGGCGTCCGATACGATCGAAATCCCAGGGAGCGAGCCCGGATCGCGCCGGCTGCCGTCCAACCTCGAGATTCTCGAGCACCGTGAGTTCGGTGAAGATGCGGCGATCCTCGGGCACATAACCCAAGCCCAGCCGGGCCACCTGAAACGACTCGAGGCGTTCGATCTGACGGTCCATGAAACGCACCGTGCCGGAGCGGGGCCGCACCAGGCCGGCAATCGATTTGAGTGTCGTCGATTTGCCGGCCCCGTTACGTCCCAGGAGCACCACGACCTCGCCGGGATGAACCCGCAGGCTGACATCGAACAGGATATGCGCCTGACCGTAGAACGTGTTGATGCCGTTCACTTCGAGCATCGGCTCGCCGGCTCGGGTCCCTGCATGGGTACTCGCTGTCATTGAATCGTCTCCACGATCAGGTCTATCCCATTCATCAGTGTTCGGCGCGCGAGCCCAGGTAGACGCGCTGCACTTCCTCATTGGCCCTCACCTCAGGTGGGCTTCCCTGGGCGATGAGTACGCCGCGGTTGAGCACCATCATCCGGTCCGCGTGGCGAAAGACGACGTCCATGTCGTGCTCGGTGAACAGCACCGCAACACCGGCTTCGCGGACCAGCGTCGCGGTGAGCGCCATGAGATCGAGCCGCTCGCGCGGCCCCATACCTGCGGTCGGTTCGTCCATCAGCAGAAGGCGCGGGCGATTGGCGAGCGCGATCGCGAGTTCGAGTCGCTTCAGGTCGCCATAGGCCAGCACCGCGCAGGAGCGTTCGCCCTGTGCCTTCATGCCCACCCGGTCAAGCAAGGCATCGGCCTCGTCGACATGCTGTGCGGCCGCAGGCACCCATCCGTTGGCGAGCATGCGGTTGTGCGACAGGAGCGCCATCTGCACGTTTTCGCGCACGGTCATCGAGGCAAAGGTCGCGGTGATCTGAAAGGTCCGACCGACCCCCAGCCGCCAGACCTCGCGAGGCTTGAGACCGATGAGGCTGCGGCCATCGAGACGCACATCGCCTCGATCGGGCTGCAATTGGCCGTTGAGCATATTGAAACACGTGGATTTGCCCGCGCCATTGGGCCCGATCAGCGCCATCAGTTCGCCCGTCCTGACCTCGAACGAGACCTCATGGACGGCACGCACGCCACCGAAGGATTTGGACAGTCCGGAGACTTCGAGCAACGTCGCCATCAGTGCGCTCCCTGATCACGCTCGGGCATGAAACGCTCGCGCAGCGAACCCGCAATGCCTTGGGGAAACAGCAGCACCAGCACGAGAATGGTGAAACCGAGCATCGCCCTCCAGTAATCCGTTTCTCGCGCCACAGTGTCATGCAGCCAGGTAAAGACCGAAGCACCCACCCAAGGCCCGACCAGACTGTGAATGCCGCCCAGGAGCACCATGACCAGGCCATCGATCGACCGACCCACCGAAATCACCTCGGGTGCGATGCTGCCCTTGGAGAATGCGAAGAGTGCGCCAGCCAGCCCACAGACCAGACCCGCGAGCACAAAGGCCGCCCAGTGCACCGCTATCCCGTTGATCCCGATCGCATCGGCTCGCAGCGGCGAATCGCGATAGGCCCGCATTGCATAACCAAAGGGCGCGAGCAGCACGCGACGCAGTAGCAGCACACCGCCCACGGTCGCTGCAAGCGTCAGGTAGTAATACACCCACTTCTCGGACAGCCAGGCCGAGGGCCAGACCCCCACGACACCATTCGAGCCGCCGGTAAATTCGTCCCACTGGAATACGATCGACCAGACGATCTGCGCAAAAGCAAGCGTGAGCATGGCGAGATACACCCCGGACAAGCGGACGCTGAACCAGCCGAAGATCAGCGCGCCCAGACCGGCGAGGA
>JBIKTA010000341.1:0-3909 GCA_044348315.1 Burkholderiaceae bacterium
CACTGGAATGATGAACGGGCCCAGCCCAGCGGCCCTCGCCCGACTGCCGAGGTTGCCCGCGACCAGGTTGCCCGCGATCATTGCAATCGTGTAGAAAAACAGTAGGCCCGAACGCGTGAGGTCATCCTGACCCGCCACATCGCGCAACCACGGCCCTGCCCACAAGCCCAAGTAGGCAAAATTCAGCATCGACAGGGTCGACACCGCCGGCCCATAGCGCAGGAATTGGGGCGATCGCAGGATCTGTACACTGATGGCGAGTTCCTCGGACAGCGTCGAGCGACGCGCCCCTGGAGGACGAGGCTTGTCCGGCACGCGAAACATGATCCACAGCGCAACGCCCACCGACAACGCGGCCAGCAGCCAGAACACGCCGCGCCACCCGAGCCAGGGGATGACGGCCTGCACGGGCGCCGTGGTCATCGCGGCGCCGAGCGCGCCGATCGCCACCGCAATGCCCGTCATGTTGGCCACGCGGGCGGGCTCGAACCAATCGGTATGCCCCTTGATGATGGCCATCAGCCCTGCAGAAATCCCGACCCCGATCACCAGTCGCCCAATGATCAACCAATCAAAACCGGGGGCGAGCGCCAGAATCACGAACCCGAAGGCGGTGAACAGCATCAGCGCAGACTGCATGGGACGGGCACCGAAGCGATCCAATGCAACGCCCAAAGGCATCTGCGCAGCGGCGTAAGCAGCAAAAGTACAGGCCGCCAGCAGACCCAGTTCGCTCGCCGAGAGCCCAAACTCAATCGCCAGCAAGGGGCCAACGATCGCCATCACCGTGCGCGCGGCCTGGTTGATGAAATTGCCGAATGCGAGGGGCAGGGTGACCCGGACGAACATCAGAGGCTTGTGTTTAATATTCAGGACGGAGGCTGTTGCCTGGGATCAGGTTCAGTCACCAAGCCACACTATACGACTTCGGGCCGAACCGACCAAAAGGCCCGGTCCGCGAGCCGCGCGGGCCTCTTCCAGGACATACGATGAATCACGCCTTCCGATCCAAATTCCCCGACACCGGCACGACCATTTTCACCGTGATGAGTGCGCTCGCCAGCCAGCACGGTGCGATCAACCTCTCCCAGGGCTTCCCGGACTATCCGGCCGAACCGGGCCTCATCGCCGGCGTCGCCGAGGCGGCCGGTGCCGGATACAACCAATACGCGCCGATGACCGGTCTTGCCGCGCTCAGGCAGGCGATCGCCAACAAACTCGCCCTGCAGCACGGACTGTCCATCGACGCGGACGCATCGATCACGGTGACGGCGGGCGCCACACAGGCGATCTTCACCGCGCTTTGTGCCGTGCTGCAGAGCGGCGATGAAGCGATCCTCTTTGATCCGTCGTATGACTGCTACGCGCCAGCGATCATCGCCCAGGGCGCGCGTCCGGTCCGGATTGCACTGTCGGCACCCGATTTCGCGATCGACTGGGAGCAGGTCGAGCGCGCGGTAAGCCCCCGCACCCGGGCAATCCTCATCAACAATCCGAACAACCCGGCCACTTCGGTCCTTTCGCGCCAGGATCTCGACGCGTTGGCTGCGATCGCCGAACGCCACGAGCTCGTCGTGATTTCAGACGAGGTCTACGAGCACGTCGTCTTCGACGGCGAATCCAACCAGAGCGTCCTGACTCACCCCGGTCTGATGGAGCGCTCCTATGCCATCTATTCGTTCGGCAAGACCTTTCACGTCACTGGATGGAAGGTCGGCTACTGCGTGGCCCCGGCCGGGCTCTCGACCGAGTTCAGGAAGATCCATCAATTTCTCGTATTTTCGGTCAACACCCCTGCCCAGCATGCCATCGCCGCGCATCTGGCCGACCCCGCTCACTGGCGCTCGCTGCCTGATTTTTTCAGGCAGCGCCGCGATCGACTGGCCGAGGGGCTCAAGCAGGCCGGTTTCAGACTCCTGCCTTGTCGAGGTACCTATTTCCAGCTCGCCGATTACTCGGCCCTGCGCGATGACCTCGACGACACCGAGTTCGCGCGCTGGCTGACCACCGAACGGGGTGTGGCCTGCATCCCCATCTCGGCCTTCTACGGCAGCCCACCTCCCGGTCAACGTCTGGTGAGGTTCTGCTTTGCAAAACGAGAAGAAACGCTGGCAGCGGCGATCGAGCGGCTGGTATGAAGGATGAAGGTCACGGATTGCCGCACGCCTGCGTGCGCCCCACCCGCCGTCAGCCAATCGGCTGAACGCTCACCGCCACACTCAGCTGCTGATCGGCCGCCCCGAGCACCACACCGCGCAGCGGTGTGACGTCGGCGAAATCGCGGCCCCAGCCGAGCGTGACAAATTCCTGGTCAGCCAGCTTGGCGTTGGTGGGATCCAGGGCCACCCATCCGGTCGAGGGCCAATAACAGGCCACCCAGGCATGCGAGGCGTCGGCGCCCACGAGTCGCGGTTTGTCGGGCGCGGAATAGGTCATCACATAACCGCTGACGTACCGGGCCGGCAAGCCCAACGAACGCAGGCAACTGATCATCAGATGGGCAAAGTCCTGACAAACACCACGGCGCAGGCGAAGCACCTCCTCGACCCGCGTGGTGACCGTCGTCGCCTGCGGGTCATACGCAAAGTCACGGTGGATACGTTGGGTCAAATCGAGCGCGGCCTCGAGCGCGTCACGCCCCGGCGTGAAGCTCCTGCGGGCATAGTCCGCGCAATCGGCGCGAATCGGCGCTCTATCGGACCCTGCTCGGTATTGCTCGACCTCGAGCGCAATGCGTCCACGCCCGCATCGAGCGGGCGCCTGCCCGGCTTCCCAGGGGGCTTGGCACCTCCCAAGCCGACTCGCTGTGGCACGAACCGTGACCTCAGACTCGGCACGCACCCTAAGCTCACCGTGGGGCTCGTAGACCGCGAAGCGCGTCACGGCGTTGCCGAAGTAGTCGTGGGACTCTGATTGCTCAACCGGAGTCGGCTCAACGGTCAGACGGTGCGAATGCAGCTGCTGCCATTCGGTCTCGCGGGGCTTCAGATGGGCGAGCTGCTGCGATCGCGTGACCGTCGCGGAATACCGGTACAGGGTTTCGTGCGTCAGGCGATAACGGGTCATGCTGCTCATCAGACACCCAGCAACGTGGCTGGTTCATCGTGGACATGGTTGAAGAAGCGCTCGGTCAGTCGGTCGCTCAGCCGAAACGCGAGGCTGCGCAGCTCATCGATCAGCGCGAGAAGCTGCGGACTCGCGGGGTCGAGCTGATCGACCGACAGCGCATCGAGCCGCTCACATGCAGGGCGCAGCTCGTTGGCGCCACACGCGCCATAAACATGCTCGAGCTTGTTCAGATAGTTCAAGATCCCGGAGGCCTGAAACATGACTGAACGAGGGTTCAGTGAATCGGTCACCAGTAGATCAAGGACGGGCAGCCACTCGGGGCGCGCGAGGTAGCGGGAGCGGTAGGTGACGGTGGAATCGGACAATTCGAGCAGCCAACCCAGCCCTGAGTGTCGCCCCTCACCCATGGCCGTACCCAGAGCGAGACACTGGAACGCGAGACGCTCGAGTCGGCGTCCGATCGACAGCAGTCTCCAGCCGTCGTCGCGGGTCATGCCGTCGAGCGTGAAGCCGGCCAGCGTCATCATCGCGTTGATGGTCCGATCCAGCCAGCCGAGCGCGTCAGCGAGCACAGGCTCACGACGCAGCACGCCGTCCTTGAGCAGACCATTGATGCTGCGCCAGTGGTCAAGCGACATGCGGTCGCGAAGGTTGAAGGCGATGCCCTCCAGCGCGCGCAAATTCGATGGCAGGCCGAAGCGATGCGACTCGCGGGTGGCGGCCGCCAGCAGGACGCGCTCTTCCTCCCCGCTCGTCTCATCAAAGAGCTGAAAAGCTCGCGCCAGGGCGATCACCGGCACGCGCGCATTGTCCTCGTCATCGCTGTCCTGCAAGGACAGA
>JBIKTA010000340.1:0-3909 GCA_044348315.1 Burkholderiaceae bacterium
CATGGGGCCGAGCAGTTCGCGCTCAACCGTGCTTCGGTAGTGCGCCTCGGTGATCTTCAGCGCGGGCGCCGAGGAGACCGGAGGCGGAACCATCACCACCACCTGCACAGGACCGAGCTGGCTTTCGCAGGCGTCGAGAAAGGCGCTGGCAGCGTCGCCGCCTGAGAGTTCGACCGGGAGCACCGTCACCGATGCCAGCGCACAGGCTGCGCGCTGAGCCTCGGTGGGGGCGTGGCCGGCGATCTCACCCACGACCAGTTTTGCTCCCCGACTGGCGAAGGCTTGCACGACTGCCGGGCCGACACCGAGGTGACCGCCCACGATAGCGATCGAAGCGCCGGAGAATTCATCCCTTTCGGGGAAAGTCGATTCAGTCATGCCAGGCTCAGGGGCGGATGTTGTTCTTGCGGATGATCTCGCCGTACTGCGTGTATTCACGCTGCATCACGGCCCGCATTTCCGCCGTCGTGGAGGGCCGGACTTCGAGACCGGTCTTGTCCAGTGCGCCTTTGACATCGGGCAGATCGATGATGGCGCGGATTTCGGCGTAGAGCTTGTCCAGTACGGGTTGCGGCGTGCCCCGCGGCGCCAGGAAACCGTACCAGGCGTCGGTCGTGAAATTGGGCACGCCCAGTTCGCCGAACGAGGGAAGGTCGGGCGCGGCCTTGTGTCGCGACTGAGCGGCGACCGCAAGCGCCCGTAGCTTGCCCGCCGTAACCTGCGGCATCACGGTGTGGGTGGCGACCAGCATGGCGTTCACGTGGCCAGCGATGACATCGGCGACGCCGGGTGCCGTGCCCTTATAGGGCACATGCAAAAACGAGGTGCCGGTCTGCTGCTGAAGCAGTTCGAGTGCAATGTGCTGAGGCGAACCGACCCCGGGCGAAGCGAAGGTGAGCTTGCCCGGATCGGCCTTGGCCATCGCCAGGAAGTCGGTCAGGTTGGCAGCCTTGAAGCCCGGCGTGACCACCAGGGTCTGGTTGCCCCAGGCTGCGATCGTGATGGGCACGAGATCGGTCATCGGTTGAAAGCCTGGAGTGGCGAGCAGCGTGGCCGTGATGGTGAGGTTGCTTGCCGTGACGAGCAGCGTATGGCCATCGGGCTGGGCACGCGCGACGCCCTCCGCCCCCAGGCTCCCCGAGGCGCCGAGCCGGTTTTCGACGATGACCGGCTGTCCCCATCGCGCATGCATCTTCTCGGCTACGCGGCGGGCAATGTTATCCATCCCTGTACCCGGCGTGAACGGCACCACGAAGCGCATTGGGCGCGTAGGGAAATCTTGGGCGAGCGCGAGGCCCTGCCCCAGGCTCAGCGTTACGAGCGCGGCTACCGTGAGTCGACGTGCGTGAGAACGAAGTGGGTTGTACATGAGGCGAACTCCTATTGAACGAATGGGATGGTGCGGCCTAATCGACAGGCATCGACAGAGGGGTGGATGGATCCGCCACGAGTGCGCGACAAAGCGCATCGATGGAAGAGTTGTTGTCTGAGTCAATGGTGAGCAACTGGTCGAGCAGGGCGGCGGTGCGGTCCCTCCCAAAGACCGGCTCGACGTTTTCGATGAACTTGGCTTGGAAGTCCTGTTCGGTAAAGGGCTGCAATCGATGACCTGGAGGTGGGCGGGCGACGCCCCGGTGGCTGCGCCCTTGCTCGTCGATGACCTCCACCGCGGTCAGAAAGCCGCCCGCTGCACCGGTGCTGATTGACGGGTCAGCCTGCACCTGCACGCGTGCGTCAAGGATCGCCTGAATGTCCGGCGCGAGCACCCGCGAAGGGCTGAAGCTGTCGGTGCCGATCCGCCCATCGAGGACTGCGGCAGTCACGACATAGGCCAGCGAGTGATCGGCCGTTTCACGGGAGACCGGATGAAACGGGTCGGCGCGCCGCGCGATCAGGTGTTCGTATACCTGCCGATCAGCACGAACTCGGATGGCCTGCACACGCGCGGGGTCGCTGCCCGCGTCCCGCAGCGACGCATGGGCCTCGAGCGCCGCCTGAATCGCGCTCTGAGCGCGCGAGCCCACCGGCCAGCGTTTGAAGGTGACTGACCCGATTCGCGTGCACGCCCGCGCATCGGCCAGGCGTGCGAGCAGAGTTTCCCGGTCGGCGGGCTGGGCTTGGAGCTTGGACAGCAGGCCATGCGCGCCCTCGAATGGACGCACTGCACCCTCGACCCCCGATTCGGCAAGCAGGCAGGCGGCGAGCGCCTGTCGGCAGGCATTGCTGCCATTGAATCGCTTCCACATCGTGAGGTCGCCGCGATCGTTGAGCTCGCCCGATTCGACCTCGTCGGTAACCAGATGCTTGGTCACCACGATTGCGATCGCTTCGCGGGTCTGGATCTCGGTGAGCCCGAGCAATCGGGCGTAGCTGCAGGCCGCGCCGATTCCCGTGATGACCGGGTAGTCCCAGCCGGGGCGATCGAGGTCGAGCGTATCAAAGAGCGCGATCTGAACTTCGAAGCCGAGCGCGATGGCCGCGAGCAGGTCGCCACCGGGCAGACCCCGCCATTGGGCGATGGCGAGTGCGCCCGGGATGATGTCACTGGGGTGGCCACCGCTGCGACCGATGTACAGGTCGTTGTAGTCGTAGCCGCGCAGCGGCACACCGTTCACCAGCGCAGCCATCTCGGCTGTGACGCGTTCGCCTGTTCCCCAGAGGGTCGCGCCGCGGGCAACGATCGCGTGCTGGGCGTAGCGGCGCCCCGCCAATGCAGCCGGGTGACGCAGCGCGCCGAGCGCAACCGCCAGGCTGTCGATCACGGCATGGCGACTGGCCGCGCGGGTTGCGGAGTCCAGGCCAAGCGGCACGCCATGAGCGAAGGCTGCGAGTGCGTGCAGGAGGTGGTCGTGATGGGAGGCCATGGGTGCAGTCGTTTGTCGTTCAAGTGTAGGCGACGCGCACGGCAGCGTCTGCGCCGCCGTTGGCCACCTGGGCCTCGCGGCGCGCGCCGGCCTGCAGGATCGCGCTGTCCTTGGCGATGGTGATGAGTTGAAATCCGCGCTCGGCATAGGCACGGCCGGAGGTGCCGGATGCGCACTGGATGCCGGCGATGATGCCGTGATGCGCACAGGCTGCGCGGATGCGTTCGACCGCGGCGACGTGCTCGGGCTCGGTCTTGTCGAGATCCGGGGGCAGTCCCAGACCGAGCGCAAGATCGGCGGGTCCGATGTAAATGCCGTCCAAACCGGGTGTCGAGGCGATCTCGTCGATGTTGTCGAGGGCCTCGCGCGTTTCGACCATGACGATGCAGAGCACCGAGTCACCGAGCGTTTCGAGGTCGCGCGCAGCGCTCACCACCGAGGAGCGGATCGGACCGTACGAGCGGATGCCCTTGGGCGGATAGCGGCAGGCGGCCACTGCTGCGGTGGCCTGTGCGCGTGTGTTGACCAGGGGCACGATGACCCCCTGCGCGCCAGCATCGAGCGCCTTCGAGATCATCCAGGTGTCGTTGGCCGGTACACGGGTAAAGGGGACCAGGCCGCGATGCTCGGCCGCGCGGAACATGTCGACTGCCATCATGTAGTCGATCAGTCCATGCTGCTGGTCGACGCAGGCGTAGTGCACACCGGCGCAGGCCATGAGTTCGATCGAGAAGGGCGTGGGCAGTGCCGCCCAGAGGCCGAAGGCGGGCTCGCCCGTTTTCCAGCGTTGTCGAAGCGAACTGGCTGTGCTCATGCGCGGTGACCCCTGGTGGTGAGACGAAACCGGCAGGAGGCCGGCGGCGATCGGGTTCGGGCCATTCTATTCAAAGTGCATACATTTTTGCAATGCTCGGTCCGTGCAGGTGTATGGCCGCAGCGCGCCCCTGCACTGACGCGTCCGCTTTTTTCTGCTTGAGACTGAGCGCATGACCGTGTTAGATTGGTCTGATCATTCGTATACAAACTAGGGAGTTCATGCAATGCG
>JBIKTA010000019.1:0-12824 GCA_044348315.1 Burkholderiaceae bacterium
TCCCGAGCACCCGTTCCCGACCATGCAGTGAGTGATTGACCTATGGTCGCCATCGCGACCAGGCAATCGCATCACCGATATCGTCAGGCGAAATGCCCAGTTGTTCGAGTTTGGCCCGCACGGCATCAGCTTGGTTCAAACGTATCGGGGTCAGCACGATGCTACCGTTCTGGACGGTTACGTCGTAATGATCCGACTCGCCAACTGTCTGAACGATCGCCTTTGGTAGGGTGACCTGATTTTCGCTCGTCCGCTCGTCCGCTTGGCCAGCATGACCGCCTCGAAAACAAGGAAGTTAGGAAAGTGATCGTAACTTGCCCTTGGAATCGGCACCCCCTAGGACCTGATCTCAAGTAGCCCACTGCGCGAGGGAGGCACCGGCCGGTTCGGACGGTCTGGACCAGAACCCGGGCGTGGCACCGTAGCGCACGATAGGGGCCACGTGCCGAATTGTCCCGAAGGGCCCACGGCTCTCGAGAAAATCGTCCTCTGCGGGCACATAGGCGGGAACCCTCTCCGGTACGGCCTCGAGCTCGCCCATGGCGAGCACCCACATCGATGCCTGAGCCAGCGAACTCGTGACATGCCAGCTGCCCCCCTCTTTCGCTCTGCGCAACAAGGCGCCCAGCGCCCCCGCGCAGGCAAGGTAAGCGGCGAGGTAGTCATTCATCGTCACGGTGGGGGCGTTACGGGGTGGGCCCGGCCAACCCTCGCGAACCGACAGACCCGAAACCGCCTGCCCGATCGGCTCATAGCCGCCCCTCGTCCGCCAGGGGCCACGATCGCCATAGCAGCTGATCGAAACGTGGACGATGCCCGGCCGTAAGCGAGCGGTGTCCTCAGGGCTGAAACCTTTGCGCGCCAAGGCGCCCGGGCGCCAGGAATCGATGAAGACGTCCGCCTCGGCCACCAGTTCGCGAAGCCTCTGACAATCTTCAGCTCGCTCGAGGTCGAGGTAGGCGTCACGCTTGCCAAAGCCCAGATCCATGATGATCTGCTGCGTCTCGCGCTCGCCCGGCCGGCTGATATGGAGCACTTCCGCGCCCTGCTCGGCAAACAGACGACCCGCCGCAGGTCCGGCGATGACGTGCGATGCGTCCAGGACGCGGAGCCCCTCGAGGGGCCGGCCCCCAGCGGGAAGCGGCACTCGAGGCGCCGCATCGATCCGGCGACAGCCAAAGCCGGGCTCATCAACCAGCAATCGACCTTGGGGATGCTGGGCCCACTCCTCGGCGGTCCGGGCCACCACGCCAGGCAAGCGAGCGGCTGCAAGGGCCTCCTCGAGGGCGGCGCTCTCCCAGCGACTGACCGCAGCGGCAATCGCCTCGGTCGAGTTCGCGCAGCCCAGCAGCCCAACCAGATCTTCGGTAATCGTCCCCCTGCCGTTATTACGCAGCAGATAGATGTGACGACCCTCACGCGTCTGAAAAAAATTGGACCCCCGGGTTCGGCTGCCCACATCAAATCGGTAACCGTTCTGCTGAAGGTTGAGCGTCGTTCTCAGCCCGAGGTGCACCGCGCGCGCCAGATCGACACTGACGGTTTGCCATGTTCCTCGACCCTGTGCCCAGATCGCTGCTATCGCCAGCCCTTGAGCGGCCAAGGCTGCTGCGGTCGCGACGCCATAACGCAAGCGGCTTGGCACCACCGGATCAGCCCCTGTGACGACCAAATGGTCCAGAGCGGGGTCAAGAGCCAGGCCCATTCGATCGAGGAGCTGCGCGCAGGCGGCCCGAACCCGTGCCTCACTCATCTTCGACTGTGTTCCACTGACCGGGTCGCCGCACGTACACAGGGCAAAAGCAGATCATTCGAGCCGAATGCCGAGATCCCGGGTCGCCTGCTGCCAGACCGGACGCTCGATCGCAAGCGCCCGTTCGAATTCGTCCAGGATCAAGGTCGGTTCGGTCTGCCCCGCTGCCTCTCTCGCCTTGCGCACCAGCGGCGAGTCTGCGGCCTCTCGCAGAAGACCGCCGAAGCGCTCGAGAATCGGTCGCGGTGTCGCGACCGGCGCAGCCAGGGTCAGCCAATCACGCAACCGGAAAACGGGCTGGTCGAAGCCCTCGTCAGCGAAGGTCGGAATGCCGGGCAGCAAGGGCGAGCGGGCCCCGGAAGTGATGGCGATCGGCCGGATCCGTTCAGCGCGAACCAGCGCAGCCGATCCTGCATAGCTGCCAACTGTGCAGTCGATCTGACCGCTGG
Source organism: Burkholderiaceae bacterium (assembly GCA_044348315.1). GTDB lineage: Bacteria > Pseudomonadota > Gammaproteobacteria > Burkholderiales > Burkholderiaceae_E > SYIM01. The sequence continues at coordinate 2,203 of JBIKTA010000019.1, forward strand.
CCAGCTCCTGAAGAGCCGGACCTGCACCCTTGTAGTGAATGACCTCGATCTGCGTGCCCAGAAGCTTGTTCATCTGGGCGCCGACCATGTGCGCCCTTGAACCGACACCGATCGACCCGATCAACATCCGCTGATTGCGCGCCCTCTCGACAAAGCCGACCAAGCCCTGGACCGGCAAGTCCTTCCTGACGAGAAAGACAGCAGGACCGGGAAAGAACCCCGCCACCATGGCAAATGTTTTGGCTGGATCTGGAACGGCCGCGTCCTTCAGCAAAAGTGGCGCCTGGGTGAGCGCCGAATTCACCGCAAAGAGGTAGGTATAGCCGTCTGCGGACGAGCTCGCCACGGCCTGGGCGGCGATCATGCTTTGGCCGCCCGGCCGGTGCTGCAACAGAACAGGCTGGCCTGTCTTCTGGGTGATGTACTCGCCGTGAGAGCGGGCGGTCGGATCAATCGCGCCGCCCGGCGCCGTCGCCGAAATCAGCCGAATGGCGCGCTCGGGCCAGCGGGTAGAGTCATCGGCAAGAACCCGGGCACCGGGGATGAATGCCGCCGAGCCCGCTCCGACACCGAGCAGCAGCGTGCGACGCCGTCCTGAGACGATGCGTCCTTTACGCTCTTCATGATCCATCAACCGTTCTCCTGAACATTAACGCCCACAGCGCTCTTCACGCCCTGATCAACGCAAAAAATCGGACACCGTCTTCCAGCGTCCACCCTGGATCTGTGCCAGCCTCACCTGCTCATTGCCCAGGCGCTGCTTTGGGCCCCAGGCGTACTCGGGATTGCCCAGGAAGCCACGCGGATAGGGCACGTCCTCCAGCGACTTCGCGAGCGTATCGCTGTTCAGTTTGGCCCCCGCGCGCTCGGCCGCACGGGCAAAGATGTCGATGATGATCCAGCCGGTAGACGCCCACAGATCGGCATCCTCGTTGAAGCGCTTCTTGTAATCGTCCATCCACTCGTTGAGCGCACGCGCATTGCCCGGGTCGTCGCGGTAGGGGTTGGGCGTCTCGGTGATCGCGTAAAGGCCCTCGACCGCCGCACCGCCCGCCTTGGCCACGGCCGGCATGTAGGCCGCCTGACTGCCGAAAAAGGTGCCGGTATAGCCCAGCCGCCGACCGGTCGCCATCGCACCGATCGTCTCGCGCACGATCGTGCCGAGCACGATCAGATCGGGATTGGCCGCACGCAGCCGCTGCATCTGGGAAGCAAAATCGGTCGCGCCGCGCTTGTAGGTCGTACGCTCGACGAGTTGCAGATTGAGATCCTTCAGACCCGCCTCAGTGCCACGGAGCACCTCGAGGCCATACTCGTCATCCTGGTAAAGGATCCCGACCCGCTTGGCGCCTGTGAGACGCACGACCTCCTTGAGGCCGAGACGGGTGCTGTCGGGATAAGGCGTCGCAAACGCGAATTTGAACTTGTGAAACGGGTCAAAATTGCCGTGATGCGCCGTCACCGGGAAGAGATGGGTGACACCCTTTTCGAGCACCAACGGGATCGTGGCGAGCGAGACCACCGAACCCAGCGATCCCACCATCGAAAAGATCCGATCCTGGGTGAGCAGTTTCTGCGCAGCCAGCACGCCTTTGCGGGGCTCATAGCCGGAATCCTCGACGACCAGGCGGATCTTGCGGCCATTGATGCCGCCCTGCTCGTTGATCTGCTCGACCCGCATCACCATACCGTTGCGAATCGGCTTGCCGAGTGTCACGAGCGGGCCGGACAGATCCTGGATGCTGCCGAGCACGATCTGGTCGCGGGTCACGCCCTGGTTGGCAAGCGCGTGGCCCGCCGGAAACATTGCCAGCGCGCCGCCTGCGGCGCCGAGTTCGAGAATCTGTCTGCGAGAGGTCATCATGGTCTCCTTGCTTGCCTCAGTGTCATGAGCGGTGGGTGTGCCACTCAGTTCGATGAACGATACATCGATTCGATCAGATCGCCGTATTTCTGATTGACGAGCTTGCGCTTGAGCTTCATCGTGGCGGTCAATTCCTCGTCTTCGGCGGTCAGTTTGTGCTCGAGCAGACGAAATTTCTTGATCTGCTCGACCCGGGCGAATTTGAGATTGACGCGATCGACTTCGCCCTGAATCAGGTCGAGGACCTCGCGGGTCCGGCACAGACTCTGGAAACTGGTAAATGGCACGCGGTTTTCCTGTGCGAAGCGTTCGACGTTTTCGTGGTCGATCATGACCAGGAGCGTCAGATAAGGCCTGCGATCGCCGATCACCACCGCATCGGTGATGTAGGGGGAAAACTTCAACTCGTTCTCGATCTCGGAGGGTGCGATGTTCTTGCCACCGGCCGTGATGAGGATGTCCTTCATCCGGTCGGTAATCCGCACGAAGCCGTCTTCATCGAGCGTGCCCACGTCACCCGTGTGCAGCCAGCCATCGGGATCGAGCGCCTCCGCGGTCTTCTCGGGCAGGTTCAGATAACCCATGAAGACGTTGGCCCCCCGGATCAGGATCTCGCCCTGATCGGAAAGCTTGATTTCGCAGAAGCGCTGAGCGCGTCCGATCGTACCGATCCGATCGGCACCGGGCTCATTGAGTGCGCCGGTGGCCGCCGTCTCGGTCATGCCCCAGCCCTCGAAAAGCGGCACGCCGAGGGCCCGGTACCAGCGGATCAGATCCGGTGAAATCGGCGCGGCGCCACTGATCGCCCAGCGCAGCCGATCGACACCGATCGCACGCCGAACGTTGTCAAGCACAAGAAACCGGCCGATTCGGTAGGTGAGCGCGAGGAGCCAGGGAACGGGCTGGCCCTTGGCTTGCCGCGCGACGATCCGCACGCCGAGCTGCAGCGCCAACCCGTAGGCCATCCGCTGAAGGGCACTCGATTCGCGAAGCCGCAGCGATACCGCTGAAAAGAATTTTTCCCAGACCCGCGGCACACATAGGATGATCGTGGGCGAGATCTCCCGAATGTTTTCGGCCACTGTGTCGGGATTTTCGACGTAGTTGAGTCGTGCACCGGTCTGAAGCGCATGGAACTGACCGATCACACGTTCGGCCACGTGGCAAAGCGGCAAGAACGTGAGCTTGTCATCGTCCGGCGTGGCATCGAAAGCAGGCGGGAACTGATCGAGCACGGCACAGATATTGCGGTGCGCAATCATCCCACCCTTGGGCGGTCCGGTCGTACCCGAGGTATAGACCAGGATTGCAAGATCATCACTTTGACGGGAGGCGACCCGGCGCTCGAGCAGCCCCGGATGGGACCGGTCCCATTCGGCCCCCCTCGCCTCAAAGGCCTCAAGACTCATCACCATCGGGTCATCCAGATCCCGAAGCCCTTTCATGTCAAAGACAACGATCCGCATGAGCCTCGGCAATCGGTCACGCACCTGCAGTACCTTGTCGAGCTGCTCGTCGTCTTCGACGAAAATCAGTCGGGTCGCCGAGTCGCTGCAGAGATAGTGGACCTGATCGGGCGAATCGGTGGGATAGACGCCGCAGCTCACGCAGCCGGCCAACAGCACCCCGTAGTCGGCGTACGTCCACTCCCGCCTGGTGTTCGACAGGATCGAAGCGGTCTCACCGGGCTCGAGTCCTTCGGCCACAAGGGCAAGCGCGATGCGTCGCGCGTGGCGACCGAGTTCGTTCCAGCTCACTTCTTCCCACAGGCCAAACGCCTTTTGGCGCAAGGCACAGGCGTCGCCGCGCAGCCTGACCGCCTCCAGAAACCGGGCGCCTATCGTCTGGCCCTGTGGACGCGCGTGGGCAAGACCTGCTGCAGAGGCAGTGGTCAGCGCCATTGTTTTTTCCTCTTCCAACGACGCTGCCCGCGCTCGGCCTCGGACTTGACACCGAGGTAGAACTCACGGATGTCCTCCTTCTGCATGAGCCGCTCGCAGGTGTCTTCCATCACCACACGCCCCACCTCGATCACATACCCGAAATCAGCGGTGGCAAGCGCAATGCTGGCGTTTTGCTCGACCACCAGCATGGTCACGCCCTCCTCGCGATTGATGCGCGTGACAATCTCAAAGATCTCGCGAGTGAGCTTGGGCGAGAGGCCGAGGCTGGGCTCATCAAGGAGCAGCAGGCGCGGGCGCGACATCAAGGCTCGCGCGATGGCGAGCATCTGCTGCTGGCCACCTGAAAGCTGCCCAGCCTCCTGGCCGGCACGCTCACGAAGAATCGGGAAATAGCCGTACATGCGTTCCAGATCGGCCTCGACGCCCGCGCGATCGCTCCGGGTGTACGCGCCCATCATGAGGTTTTCACGCACGGTCAGCAGCGGAAACACCTCTCGCCCCTCGGGCACATGGCTGATCCCTCGCCTGACGATCCAGTCAGGATCACGACAGGCGATTTCCTCGCCTTCGAACCAGACGCTGCCCTTTTGCGGGTCGACGATGCCGGAGATCGTTTTCAGAATCGTTGTCTTGCCGGCGCCGTTGGCACCGAGCACCGTCACGATCGAACCCTTCCTGACCTCGAGGCTGACCCCCCGGATTGCCTGGACCGGCCCATAGCTCGACTCGATGTTCGACAGGCGAAGCATGACCGGCGCGCCCTCGACGCCCGCCTCACGCGCGGCATCAAGCCCAGCATCGGTCAGCGGTCCCGTGGAACCCAAGGAACCGGTCATGGCGAGGCGCCCCCGAGGTAGGCTGCAATGACGTCCGGATGACTCTGCACCTGCGCCGGCGTTCCTTCAGCGAGCACACGGCCCTGGTTGACCGCGAGCACCCGGTCCGAGACCCGCGACACGAGACTCATGTCATGCTCGACCATCAGAACGGTCATGCCGAGTTCCTTGCGGATATCCTCGATCCAGAAGGCCATGTCGTCGGTCTCCTCGACATTGAGCCCGGATGAGGGTTCGTCCAGCAGCAGCAGCGTCGGTTCGGCGCAGAGCGCGCGGGCAAGTTCAACCACCTTGCGAACCCCGTAGGCCAGTCCGCCGACCATGCTGTCTCGGTAACGCTGCAGATCGAGAAACTCGATGACCTCCTCGACCTTGCGCCGATGCTCGACCTCGCGACGCCGCACCGAAGGCAGAAACAACAACTCAGCAAGAAGGCTGGTCTGCGCGCGGGCGTGCCGGCCGATCAGCAGGTTCTGCAGCACGGTCGCGTGCTCGAAGAGCTCGATGTTCTGGAACGTACGCCCGATCCCCCGCCCGGCCACCCGGTCGGGCGCGAGTCGGGTGAGATCCTCGCCCCGGAAAATGATCCGGCCGGCGGTCGGCGCGAAAAGCAGACTGACGAGATTGAAGATCGTGGTCTTGCCCGCGCCGTTGGGCCCGATGATCGTGTAGACCTCGCCCTCGCGCACTGAGAAGCTGACCTCGTCGACCGCCCTCAAGCCCCCGAAGGATTTCGAGAGCTGCTCGACCTGAAGAAGCGCCCCCTCCATCAGCGCAACCTCTCGGATTTCTGGTAGCTCTTCTGCCGCTTGAAGAGTCCCGACTTGTATAGCGGGAAAAGCGAAAACCAGGTGCGCACCTTGACCCAGCGACCATAAAGCCCCATGGGCTCGAAAAGCACGAACAAAATCACGCACAGACCGAAGATCGTGCCCTTGAGGCCGGTCTGCTCGGCGATCACCTGCGGCAGCCAGTCCTTGGCCACTGCGATCAACTCGGGAAGCATCACGATGAAGACCGCGCCCAGCACTGCACCATGTAGCGAGCCCATGCCGCCGATCACGATCATCATCAGGAATTCGATCGAGAGAAAAATTGTGAACTGCTCAGGCGAAATGAAGCGGATCTGGTGCGCATACAGTGCGCCCGCCAGGCCGGTGATGCCGGCCGAGAGCGCAAAGCTCATGGTCTTGTAGCGTGCGAGATTCACGCCCATGCTCTGCGCCGAGATCTCCGAATCGCGGATCGCGATGAAGGCGCGACCCGTGGGCGAGCGCAATAGATTCCGTACAACCAGCGCGGTCCCCGCGATCGCGACCAGACAGACGAAATAGAAAGCCGTCTGCGAACCAATCGGCTCGACAAACAGACGCAGCGGCGCCACCATCATGCCCGAATTACCCGCCGTGACGGACTCCCAGCGCGCGAGCACCTCCTCGACGATGAAACCGAAGGCGAGCGTCGCGATCGCGAGATAGATGCCGGTCAGCCTCAGCGCAGGCAAGCCGATCACCACGCCTGCACAGGCGGACAGCGCGATCGCAATCGGAGCGCTGGCGAAAAACGGCCAGCCGCGCGCCTGCAGGATCGCCTCGGCATAGGCACCGATCGCCAGAAACGCCGCATGGCCCAGCGAGATCTGCCCGGTGAACCCGGCCAGCAGCATCAGCCCGAAACCAACGATTCCCCAGATGAAGATGAACACCAGCTGGGTGGTGTAGTACTCGGGCAGCACAAAGGGTGCCGCAAGGAGCGCAATCGCAAGCGCCGCATACCAGCCCGCGACGGTCTGGTCGCGAAACAGCCTCAGGTCCTGCTCGTAACGGGTCTTCAGAATGAAGCGCATCGTGATTGGGTGTCCCGCTCAGACCTTCTTGCGCCGCATTTCGGCAAACAGCCCGGAGGGCCGGATCATCAGCACGAGCAGGACCACCACGTAGGCCGCGACATTCTTGAAGCCCTCGGGGAGATAGAAGCCCGCAAAAGCCTCGACCAAGCCGATGATGAGGCCTCCGGCAATCGCGCCGGGAATGCTGCCGAAACCCCCCACCACCGCAGCCGGAAACGCCTTGATGCCGATGAAACCCATGTTCGAATGGACAAAGGTGATGGGCGCCAGCAGGACCGCAGCAAAAGCGGCAATTCCGGCTGCAATCGCCCAGATCAGGGTGTGCACACGCCGTACCGGTATGCCCATGTAATAGGCCGCAAGCTGGTTTTGCGACGAGGCCTGCATCGCGATGCCGATCCGCGTGCGACGAAAGAAAAAGTAGAGCAACAGACAAAGCAGCGCCGTCAGCACGATGATCGCAATGTCGTCATGGGCAATCACCACGCCGCCCAGACGCAGGACGCCCTCGGACCAGGGCGCCTTCAACGCATGGGTGTCGGTGCCCCAACCCGGCACCATCGTCGCCACACCGCGAGCGACAAACCCGGCGGCAATTGTGACCATCACAGCCGAAAACGGCGGCTGACCGATCAGGGGGCGCAGGAGCAATCGATCGAAGAGGGCACCTACCGCCGCCAGCACCAGGATCGCAAAGACCACGGCGAGCGCAAAGGGTAGCTGCCAGATGCTGGCGAAGGTGAATGCGACAAACGCACCGAGCATCATCAGATCGCCCTGTGCGAAATTGACGACCTCGGTCGCCTTGTAGATCAGGACGAATCCGAGCGCGATCAGTGCATAGATGCAGCCCATCGCCACACCCGATATCACGAGCTGCAACAGCTCCATGTCTCCTGCCGTCCGGCCGTCTGGGGCCTTTATTTTGAGGGTCGAATCGACCCACGGCAGTCTATAGGGGAGGCGATGGCTCCGTCAAAGGGTGAAGCCAAGGGCCCCGATTCAGGCGTGGGAAAAAGGGCCTAGCGTCTCGCCAATCTGGGTGGCCGTGAGCGGGCGCACGACGCGGGCAAGCTCCCGGCCCTCGCGCAACAGGATCAGGGTCGGCCAGAGCTTGACCCGGAACGAGCGGCCGAGCGCACGCCCCGGGCCGTCCTCGATCTTCAGATGCCGCAGCAGTACCTGCTGCCCGAGCCATTCGGCAATGGCCGACTGAGCCGCCTGGCAGTGTCCGCACCAACCCGTGCCGAACTCGAGCAGCGTGAGACCGGGCAGCGCATCGACGGTCTCACGCGTGGGCGACTGCAACTCGCCGAGATAGGGATCTGGAGCACTCATGCCAGGCCAAGCCTCTCAGGACGGCTCGGATGACAGCGAGGCACGCTCAGACAACCACTGCCGGAACTCAGGACCGACCTCATCATGGGCCTCGGCCAGATCGACGGTCGCCTGGAGAAATCCGAGCTTGCTGCCGCAGTCGTAGCGACGTCCCTGGTAACGGAAGGCAAATACCTTTTCCCGACGCAGGAGCTCCGCAATGCCATCGGTCAGCTGGATCTCGCCCCCCACGCCCCGCGGAATCCGCTCGAGCTCATTGAAGATGCCTGGGGTGAGGATGTAGCGCCCTGCAACCGCCAGCGTACTCGGTGCCTGATCCGGCGCGGGCTTCTCGACCATGCCCGCCACATCGACCATGGCGTCTGCGACCAGCTTGCCCGACACGATGCCATAACGGTTGGTGTGCGCTCGCGGCACATCCTGCACCGCAAGGATGCTCGCGCGCCAGTGGGCAAACTGGTCAACCATCTGAGCCATCACGGGCCGCTCACCCACCATCAGGTCGTCGGCCAGCAACACCGCAAAGGCCTCGTCACCCACGAGCTCGCGGGCGCAGAGCACCGCATGCCCCAACCCAAGCGCACGCGGCTGACGCACATAGGTGCAGATCATGTCCTCGGGCGCGATCGAGCGCGCAACCGACAACAGCGCAAATTTGCCAGCCACCTCGAGCTCGTTCTCGAGCTCGTAGGCGGTGTCGAAATGGTCTTCCACGCTGCGCTTGGTCCGTCCGGTCACAAAGATCATCTGCCGAATGCCGGCCGCATAAGCCTCCTCCACGGCATATTGAATCAGGGGCTTGTCGACGACCGGCAGCATCTCCTTGGCCGACGCCTTGGTGGCGGGCAGGAACCGGGTGCCGAGACCGGCGATGGGAAAGACCGCTTTACGGATCATGGCTTTCATCATAAGACTCGCTAAAGTGTCGGGAGGAGATGGAATCAGTCGGGCCCGATCAGACGGCCAGCTGACGCGCTCAAGTGTGCGTCGAGACTACCAGAGCCGCTGTGTCATTGACCACATAGACCTGAAAATGAACCTGCCCGAACCCCGCATCGCATCGGCTTCAAACGAGGCCGTCCAGCCCACTCCAAACGGCACAGCACCAAGTGAGCCGGGCGCATCCGCTTCGCCCGCCACGCCACCCTCGCCGGGTCCCGCACGACCGAATCGCAGCCGCGCGGTCGGACGACCGGCCCCCGAGGCGATCTTCCTCGATCTTGACGACACGCTCTGGCCGCTCGAGCCCTCAATGCGGGCGGCCGAGCAGGCCTTGAGAGACTGGCTGGCGCAGCATGCCCCGGCGACCGGCACTTTGCTGGAGAGCGGGCGCAGGGCGGAGTTGCGCGCTCAGGTGCTCATCGATCACCCCGGGCGCCGCCACGAAATGAGTTTCACCCGAGAAGAGTTGCTGCGCCGGGCACTTGTCGAAGCGGGTAACGATGAAATGCTCGCACCTCAGGCCTTTTCGGTGTTCATCGCGGCCCGCCGCCGGGTGACGCCTTACCCCGAAGTCGAGGCAGTACTCGCGCAGTGGTCGAGGCGTTATGCGATCGTTGCCGTCAGCAACGGCAATGCGGATGTGATGCAGACGCCTCTCGGCCGTTTTTTTGCAGCCGCCGTCAACCCGGAGAACGTGGGCGTCGCCAAACCGGATTCCGGTATTTTTCTGCGCGCCTGCGCGCTGGCCGGAGTGCCCCCGGAGCGGGCACTCCATATCGGCGACGATCCGGAACTCGATCTGATCGGCGCACGCCGAGCCGGCCTTCAAGGGGCCTGGCTGCTGCGGCCCGAACTCGCGCATCGCCACCCGCCCGACGCCTGCGGCGACTGGCACCCGGAACCCTTTCCGGACCTCCGCGCAATCGATCAGCTGTTGGGCACCTAGGCGTCGAGCCACTGGAGGCTTCGCGCTCCGAACCGAGCCGCGCGAGAGACTTCGCGATTCGCTCGGAATCGGTACAATCCGCACTCGACTTGTGCATTGCACCAAATCCGCCCATCCCAATCGGCTGGGTTTCCCTGCACCCACCGAACGCCCACTACCTCCAAAGATGCGCATTGAAACCACGATCGACGGGATGTGCGAGGCGCTCTCGAAACAGGGGCCAATCGGCCTCGTGCCGACCATGGGTAATCTCCACGCCGGGCACATCGCACTGATTCACGAAGCGCGGCGGCGGGTGGGACCGGATGGCACGGTGGCGGCCAGCATCTTCGTGAACCGGCTGCAATTCGGTCAGGGTGAGGATTTCGATCACTATCCTCGCACCTTCGCTCGCGACGTTGAACAGTTGAGCGCTGCGGGCTGTGATGCCTTGTTTGCGCCTGATGAGACGGTGATTTACCCCGAGCCACAAGTCTTCAAGGTCGTGCCCGACCCGCGGCTGGCATCCATTCTCGAGGGTGCCGTGCGTCCGGGTCATTTCGAGGGCGTATGCACCGTGGTGCTGAAGCTCTTCTCGATCATTCAGCCCGATGTGGCGGTATTCGGAAAAAAAGACTACCAGCAGCTGATGTTGATTCGCCGGATGACGGCGCAATTCGCGCTGCCGATCCGGATCGTCGGCCACGACACGGTCCGCGAGCCCGACGGTTTGGCAATGTCCTCGCGCAATGGTTACCTGAGCGCAACCGAACGCGGTGAAGCCATCCGCCTCAATCAGGTGCTGAGCAACTTCTGCAGTGAAGTGCGGGCTTTGCGTTCGGGCGGTCGTGCTGATGGGTCTGCAATCGCTCGACTCGAAACTGCGGCGCTTGACGAGCTCGCCGCGCAAGGCTGGGTACCCGACTATCTGACGCTGCGCCGCCAGATCGACCTCATGCCTGCA
>JBIKTA010000342.1:0-3890 GCA_044348315.1 Burkholderiaceae bacterium
AGCGCCCGGTATAATCCGGGATTGTAGGTGGGCCCTGCGCGCGATTGGGCTACCCGATGGAAGGTTGGCAGAGCGGTTTAATGCACCGGTCTTGAAAACCGGCGACGTCGCAAGGCGTCCGTGAGTTCGAATCTCACACCTTCCGCCAGATTGCCTCTTGGATGAGGCGTTCTCGTTTCTGCCCACTTGCTCATATACGAATGATCGTATCGCTGTAGCGGCCGACCACCGCATCTGCGGTCAGCAGCCGCATCGGAACCGTCAGTGCCTGTGCGACCAGTATCCGGTCGAATGGGTCGGCGTGATGGTTCGGGAGGTCGGCCACGGCCGCGGCGTGCTCAGGTTCGACGGGGAGGAGACGATAGCCCGAAGCCTGAAAATAGCCCAAGGCAGCCTCTGCTGTGATCGGCATATCACCGCGACCCAGGCTGTGCTTGATGGCGATCTCCCAAATCGATGCGGCGCTGACCCATACGGACGAACTCGGCAAGAGAATCAGTTCCCTTGCCCTGGCTGTAAGCCGCGGACTGTCAGTAATCGCCCAGAGCGCAACACGCGTGTCGAGAAGGACGTTCAATACTGGTCGACCGAAAAGATGCGCGCGATTTCGTCGTTGTGCTGGTCGATATTGTCCGGGACGACAAATTTTCCCTTTGCCACACCGATCTGTGGTCGATCGGCTGGCGCGCTCAGCGGGACGAGCTTTGCAGCGGGGCGACCGTTACGAGCAATGATGATTTCCCGCTCCCGCCCGTGCTCGATTGCCTCGACCAGCCGCGATAGATTGGATTTCGCCTGAAGCATATTGACCGGTTGCATGGAACGACCTTGCCTGTTCATTTCACAGGCTAGCCTTGTCCAGCTAAGGCTGCCGGTCAAGCCGCTCCGTGCGCCGCCGGGCACTGGCCTGTCGCCTCGTTTTGAAGCGACAGGCCTCGGCTCGGGCCAGCGGGGTCAGGAGCGCGGCTCGTCATCCGACTTTTTGCGTGCTCCGAAGGGGTATGCGCTGCCGGTGGCACCGCTCGCCGGCGTCATGAGCGACGCGATCATCGCAATGGCGAGAATGCTGACCGTCACCACCAGTGACCAGACGATCGGGATCTTATAGAGGTCGATCAGCAGCATCTTCGTTCCTATGAAGACCAACACCAGCGCGAGGCCGTAGGAGAGCAGGTGGAAGCGCTCGTGCATACCGGCCAACAGAAAATACATCGCACGCAGACCCAGGATCGCAAAGACGTTTGAAGTGAGCACGATGAACGGGTCGGTGGTGATTGCAAAGATCGCCGGGATCGAATCGACCGCAAAGACGACGTCGACGACGCCAACCAAGAGGATAACGACCAGCAAGGGCGTCGCCATCTTGACCCCGTCGTGCATCACGAAAAACTTCTCGCCGTGATAGTCCGGCGCGATGCGGATGCGTCGTTTGAGAAAGTTGAGTGCAGGATTGTTGTCGAGGTCGGGTTCCTGCCCTGCGGCCCACCACATCTTGACCCCGGTGAACACCAGAAACGCACCGAACAGATACAGGATCCAGTGGAACTGCGCGATCAGCCAGGCGCCGATCAGGATCATGATTGCTCGCAGCACCAGCGCCGCGAGGATGCCCAGCATCAGCACCCTACGCTGAAATTCGGCGGGTACGGCGAAGTACGTGAAGATCAAGAGAAAGACGAAAATGTTGTCGACCGCCAAGGCTTTTTCGACCAGATAGCCGGTGACGAACTCGAGCGTGCGGGCCGTCGCATTGGCTTTCGCCTGCGGGTCCTCGCCAAGCCCTCCCAATTGCCAAAACAGCCACACGGCAAATACGAGCGAAACGGCCACCCAGACCAGTGACCAGACGGCCGCGTCGCGAATGGAAACCACCTGGTTGCCTTTGCGGTTCAGCACCGCAAAATCAATGATCAGGGCGATCACCACGAACAAGGTGAACAACGACCACATGAGTGGTGTACCAATGGAAACCATGAGGGAATCTCCCGAAAGGCGCCTCGATGGGCGCGCGCATTCGATCAGCCTGGCGCTGACATGTGGTGGGTAAAGATCTTCCCTCGCCGGTCTTGCCGACCCGTCGGCCTTGTGCTGGAGCGACGGGTCTGCGGCGCCGGACTCACACCGTTCGCCAGGAGCGGTGTGAATCGTGTTGACGACGCCTGCGGGGTGGTGCCACGAAGGCACCCCCTATGCAGCATTCACTGCATAGGGCTGGGCTACTCCCCGATTCGGGAGCGCGCATTCAAACGCTTGCGCAAGCTTCGCGCAAGCATCTCGGTAATCCCTGCCGGGTTATCAGGTTGTTGCGATGGCATGCGCCAGATCGATGAGGGAGGCGTCGCTGCCGCGTGGACCGATCAGGCTGATCCCAAGCGGTGCACCCTGGTGCGTGGCAAGCGGCATCGAGATCTGGGGCAAGCCCGCCAGCCCGGCAGGTGAGAGCAGCCGGATGGCGCGGTTGCGGTAGTCCTCGAGCTCGTTCTCGCGCGCAGTGCGCAGCGGTGCAACGTCCGGCATAGTTGGAAGGATCAGCACGCTGTCATGGCCCAGCATCCGTTCGAGGTGTTCGGTGAATCGATTGCGGTAGACCCAGGCCTCGTTATGGTCGATGTCGCTGACCGTCTTGGACCAAGCGAAGCGCTCGGCAACGCCTGGGCCCAGCGGTATGTGCCAGTTCTCGATCAGCGACCCCTGAGCTGTCCAAGCCTCGCGTCCCTGGATGAACCTGAAGCTCCAATACATCCGGTCGAATGAGTCGAGTGCGGCGGAAACTATCTCGGGGTCGCCCAACACGGCTCGGATCTTTGTGACGGCACGGCCGAGCGAGGCCCTTGCGGCCGGCTCCGCGAGCGACCAGAGGTCCTCAGGCCAGAGCAGTCTGGGGCGCTGGGTGAGCGCGCACGTGTCGGCCCCGAGCAGCACGGCGGCAACCCGGACAAAGTCGGCGCTCGATCGGGTGAACCAGCCGCATGAGTCGAGGCTGGGTGCCAGTGGCTGGCAGCCCTCAAGGCTGAGACGGCCGTGGGACGGTCTCAGGCCAAAGAGGCCGCAATGACTCGCAGGACCGCGAACTGAGCCACCGGTGTCGGTGCCCAACGCGAAATCGCAGAGGCGTCCCGACACCGCCGCGGCAGAACCCGACGAGGAGCCACCCGAGATTCGCTCCGGGGCCGCACCGTTGATCGGTGCCCCAAAGTGCGCATTGTTGCCATTGAGCGAAAACGCAAATTCGTCGGTGACGGTCTTGCCGATGCAGCGCGCGCCCGCTGCGAGCAACTGCTCGACAATGGGCGCTGATCGGAGTTTTGGACCTGACATCGCCAGCACGATGGGACTGCCGCCACTGGTCGGATAGCCCGCGACGTCGAACAGGTCCTTGACGCCAAAGCTCAGCCCCGACAGCGGTCCGTCTGCCGCATGGAGAACCGTCACGGGCGGGTAGGGCATGAATGCCAGGGCGGGGTCAGGCTGATGAGGCATCGCGTTTCGCTCCTTCGATACGGGGACGGACCGTGCGAGTCTGCACGCCGCTCGGTCGCCAGCATACAATGGGCCTGTTTCAGCAGCCAGGACCGCTCATGCACGACACCTTGATCCATTTGAAGCGGGGTGGGTTTCCCCGTTTGCGCAGGCGGGGTCTGCAAACCCTGCAGGTCAACCTGGGCTATTTGTGCAACCAGAGCTGCCAGCATTGCCACGTCGCGGCGGGGCCGCACCGTACCGAGATGATGGAGCGGGACACTGCGGCAGATGTTCTGCGTCTTCTCACAGCTTCAGGAGCGCGCACCCTTGATCTCACGGGCGGCGCGCCCGAGATGAATCTGAATTTTCGTTGGCTTGTCGCCCAGGCACGGAGCGCGGGCTGCGAGGTCATCGATCGCTGCAATCTC
>JBIKTA010000343.1:0-3878 GCA_044348315.1 Burkholderiaceae bacterium
GGGGGCTGTGCCCTGAGGATTTCGAACGCAATGAATGCTCAACGTCTGATGCTCAATGATGAGCAACGCGCACTGGTTGATACGGTTCGTCAGCTGGCCCGTGACAAGCAGTTTAGAACCAATTCCATCAAGTACATGGACGGTACTTATCCTTGGGACAACCTGAATGAACTGGCCAAGATCGGCGCGCTCGGCATGTCGATTCCAGAAGAGTACGGCGGCTCGAACCTGCGTGTCTTCGAAACTGCTCTGGTGATCGAGGAGGTCGCGAAAAATTGCTATGCGACAGCCATGGCCCTGATGGGAATGGTTGGCGTGCAGGTGCGCGTGATCAGCACCTATGCCCCCGAGAACATGAAGCGTGACATCCTGCCCAAGGTCTGCTCGGGCGAGGCGCATCTGGCGGTTTGCATGACCGAACCGCACGCCGGGACCGATGTACCCAATTACAAGACCAATACGCGGATCTATGCCGACCGGGCGGTGGTCAACGGGGTCAAGACGCTGATCAGCCGGGCCAATGAGGCCGAGTGGTTCGTTGTCTTCACAAGGATCGACGATTCGCCCGGGCGCGACGGCATCGGTTGCGTGCTGGTCAATCGCAACTATCCCGGCTTTGAGGTGACCGCCCGCTACCACACGATGGGCGGCGAGTACCTGGCCGAGATCCAGTTCAGGGACGTCGAGGTACCGCTCGAGAACGTGATCCTGAAACAGGGTGGTTTCAAGAAGTTGCTGTCCGCCTTCAACACCCAGCGTTGTCTCAACCCCAGCGTCTCGCTTGGGCTGGCTGAAGGTGCCTTCGAGGAAGCGATCAAGTATGTACGCGAGCGCAAGATCCGCGGAACCTCGGTGGCCGAGTTTCAGGGTATTCAGTGGAAGCTTGCCGAGATGTATCGGGACATCGAGGCCGGTCGCTCGCTGCTCTACCGTGCATGTCTGTCGGCCGATCCCTTCCCCGATCCGCACGAGGCGGCGATCGCCAAGATGTTTGTCAATGAGATGGCCATACGCGTGACAAGCGAGGCGCTGCAGGTTCACGGTGGCTACGGTTTCACCGACGATTACCCAATCTCGCGGATGTACCGGGGCGTACGCTACGGCACCTTGGGTGGCGGTGCGACCGAGGCACTGAAGGACCTGGTTGGCCGTAAGCTCGTCAATGACTTCGACATGGTCGACGGCTTTCTCGGCATGGGCACGTTCTGATCATGGAGACCGCATCGCCGGGTGAACCGGCCGCGCAGCGCTACCCGCTGCAAGGCGTGGTGGTGTTGGACCTTTCGCATGTCTACAACGGTCCGTATGCCACATTTCTGATGGCGATGGCCGGCGCGCGGGTCATCAAGATCGAGCCCTTCCAGGGTGAACACTTGCGCAGCCGCGGCGATCTGGGCGGTGCGGCGCTGCCATTTGCGATGCTCAATGCCAACAAGGAGCCGGTCACGCTCAATCTCAAGAGCGAACGGGGTCGCGCCCTGCTGTGCGAGATGGTGGCGCGAGCCGACATCCTGATCGAGAACTTCGCGCCGGGCGTGATGGATCGATTAGGTGTCGGGGCCCAGGCGCTCCAGGCGGTCAATCCGCGCCTCATCTATGGGTCGAGCTCGGGGTACGGCAAGACCGGTCCCTATCGCGATTACCCGGCGATGGATCTCGTGATGCAGGCGATGTCGGGCGTGATCGATTCGACCGGTTATCCGGATCAGCCGCCGGTCAAGGCGGGCGCGGCTATCTGCGACTTCATGGCGGGTATCCACCTTTATGGTGCTGTGATGACCGCGCTCTACGAGCGCGAGCGCACGGGCCAGGGCCGGGTGGTCGAGGTCTCGATGCAGGACGCGGTCTATGCCTCGCTCGCCTCCAACCTGGGCATGCTGCAGGCGCGCGGGGCGGCCGCGCCGGCTCGCACCGGCAACCGTCATGGCGGTCTGGGCATCGCGCCGTACAACGCCTACCGGACGGTGGACGGGTTCGTCGTGCTCAATTGTCCGGGCGATCACCACTTCCGTGCGGTGCTCGACGTGATGGGACGGCCCGACCTGAAGGATGACCCACGCTTCCTGTCCCGGACCTCGCGGGTTCAGCACTTCGCGGACGTCGACGCCTTGATCGAGGGCTGGACTTCCTCGCTTTCGAAGAATGAGATCGCGCGCCTGATGCTGGAGGCGAAGGTGCCGTGTGCGCCGGTGCGCACGCTGGCCGAGGTGATGGTCGACGAGAACATGCATGCGCGCGGCAGCCTGCAGTGGGTCGATCATCCCGAGCTTGGCCGAGTTGTTTTGCAAAATTCCCCGCTCATTTTTGAGGGGGTCGATCGCCATTCGATCGAGCCGAGTCTGCCACTCGGTGCCTGCAACGATCAGATCTTTGGCGACTGGCTGGGACTGTCGGCCGATGAGCTTGCGGCGTTGCGTGCCGAGGGTGTGATCGGCCCGTAGCACTCGATTGGGGCCACCGGCGCCTGCGGCGTCGGTGGTCCGTTTTTTTCCAAGACAGTGAGGCATGACATGAGGATGACCGCTGCGGTGATGTACGAGCAGGGACTGCCCAGGCCCTTTGTTGAGAGCAAGCCTTTCGTGATTCAGGATGTTGAGCTCGATGGGCCGGGCCAGGGAGAAGTGCTGGTCGAGATCCGAGGCGCGGGCCTCTGCCACTCTGATCTCTCGACGTTGGAGGGCATGCGCAAAAGGCCGCTGCCGGTGGTCGGTGGCCACGAGGGCGCTGGAATCGTTCGTGAGATCGGTGCCGGGGTGACCGGGTTTTCGCCCGGCGATCATGTGGCGATGGCGGCGGTGGCAGGTTGCGGGCAATGCCGCGTCTGTCGTGCCGGTCGGCCGGGCTTGTGCAAGGTCGTTGCCGGCGCGCGAAGCGAAGGCATGCTGGCCACTGGCCACTGGCCAACGGCGTCTTCGGCTGCCCGGCGGGGGACGGCTCAACCACTACAGCGGCGTGTCGGTGTACGCCCAGTATTCGGTGACCACCCCGGCTGCGCTGATCAAGATAGATCCGGCCGTGCCGCTCGACCTCGCAGCGCTCTTTGGATGTGCGGTCGTGACTGGCGCGGGTGCGGTGTTCAACAGCGCCCGGGTTCGTCCGGGCAGCTCGGTGGCGGTGATCGGTCTGGGCGGCGTCGGGCTGGCTTCGGTGATGGCGGCCCGTGAGGCCGGCGCGGCGATGATCATCGGGGTCGATGTCCTCCCCTCCAAATTTGATCTGGCTAAGGCCTGCGGCGCGACCCACTGCATCAATCCGCTCGATCCCGATGGCGTACAGCAGTTGCTGGACTTGACCGATGGCGGCGTGGACTACAGCTTTGAGGTGTCGGGCAATTTGGCTGCGATGGCGACAGCCGAACGGATCACGATTCGCGGCGGCGAGGTGGTTGGGGTCGGCGTTGGCCGTTCGGACGCGACTTTTTCGACCAATCATCTGGGCTGGGTCTCCAATGAACGCGTGCTCAGAGGTTCGTTCATGGGAGGCGGCGTGCCCCAGCACGACATCCCGCGCTATGTAGACCTTTTCCTCAAGGGCAGGCTGCCCGTCGACAAGCTCCGCAGCGAACAGATCGGCTTTGATCAATTGAATGCTGGCTTTGATCGGCTGCATGCGGGCACTGTGATTCGGCAGATACTCCTGCCACACGGCGTGGTTTGATGTCATACGCAACAAAAGAGGCTTTCATGAAAAATCATCGTCGCGCAATCGTGGCGGGTCTCGCCGCGTCGCCTTTCGCGTACTCGCCTGCTTGGGCGCAATCGACATTCCCCTCCCGGCCTATCCGGATCGTGATCTCATTTCCGGCTGGCAGCACCTCCGATCTGCTCGCGCGTCGTCTGGGTGAGCATGCGGGCAAGACGCTGGGTCAGCCGGTCGTG
>JBIKTA010000344.1:0-3873 GCA_044348315.1 Burkholderiaceae bacterium
GGCCGGCACCGAGCAGGGCGTCACCGCGCTGCAGATGGACATCAAGATCCAGGGCATCACCAAGGAAATCATGCAGGTGGCGCTCGCGCAAGCTCGCGAGGGTCGTTTGCACATCCTCGGCAAGATGCGTGATGCCATGGGCACGGCGCGCACCGAACTTTCCGATTTCGCGCCGCGCATGTACACGATGAAGATCAACCCCGAGCGAATCCGTGATGTGATCGGCAAAGGGGGCGCCACGATCCGCCAGATCACCGAGACCACCGGCACCCAGATCGATATCCAGGACAACGGCTCGATCACCATCGCTGCGGTTGACAGTGCCGCTGCCGGGCGGGCGCGCAAGATGATCGAGGATCTGACCGCTGAGGTCGAGATCGGCCGGATCTACGAGGGTACGGTTCTCAAGATCCTCGATTTCGGCGCGATCGTGCAGGTGATTCCCGGCCGTGACGGTCTGCTCCATGTTTCACAGATCGCCAACGAGCGGGTCAATCAGGTGTCCGATTACCTGAAAGAAGGCCAGGTCGTCCGCGTCAAGGTCGTCGAGGCCGACGACAAGGGGCGCCTGCGGCTGTCGATGAAGGCCGCGGCGGCCGACGATACTGCTGCGGCTGCCGGTCAGACGCCCGCCTGACCGTTGAAAGTCAGGGCTCGGCTGCAGCGGCAGACCGAGCCTCTTTTTCGATGGAAACGGGTCGGACACCAAACGGTATGGTGCTCTGCCAGGGCGTAACCCTGGCACCTGCCTAGTGCCTGATTACCCAGCGACCACAGCCTTCGTCGCACTCGGCGCGCCCGTCTTCCCGAAGTTTGAGCAAGTGGGCGAGCAATGAGCGCTTGGCGGCGTCATGCATGACCCGAGGCGTGTCGTCATAAGCCAGTTCGACGAGTTCGTCTACCGTCGCGTGCGGGCGCGCAAGCAGTGCGTCGATCACCTTGTTCTCCCGCTTGAATCGGTGAGCGATCAAGCGCTCGATCTCATGCTGGGCGCGTCCCAGCACATAGCCGTGCGCGGGTGCGATCAGATCGAAGTGCTCGCCTCGCAGGCGCTCCAGCGATTGCAGGTAATCGCGCATGTTGCCATCGGGGGGCGTGATGACCGTGGTCGATCCGTTCAGGATGTGGTCACCCGAGATCAGGATCCCATCCTCTTCCATCAGCAGACAAATGTGATGCTCGGTGTGGCCGGGGGTGTGAATTACCCGCAAGGTTGTGTCGCCCACCTGAAGCCGATCGCCGTCGTGCAGCGTGCGTTCGGGCGTGAAGGCCCAGTCGGGGTTGAAATAGGGTCCCGTGGGACGCCCCATGATCGTTGCGCCAGTCAAGGATCTGAGCGGCGCGGCCCCAGGCGAGTGATCCTGATGGGCGTGCGTGCAGATGATCGCCCGTAGCGCGTCTCCGACAACCGCCCGCAGGCGCGAGATATGCGCGAAGTCATCCGGCCCAGGGTCGATCACCAGGTAGCCTGATTCGTTGTCCCCGACAATATAGGTGTTGGTGCCCGGTCCGGTCATACGTCCGGGATTGGGCGCGGTCAGCCGCTGAAGATTGCGCATCAGCGGTACGGCGTGTTCGTGTTGCCAGTCGAGTCGGTGAGCGATGCGGCCATCGGGTGCGACCAGTTCGAGTTCACCAAATGCGGTCTCGTCTTCGGTAAATCGCTCGAGGCGGTCACCCAGCAGGCCCGCTCTCGGGCAGGATGTCCACACCTGGGGTCGAGTGCGGCAATCATCGATCACCTGCGCGACCGATCGAAAGTCGCGCAGCATCCTGAGCGTCCGGACGGTCGGGAAGATGATGTTGAAGTCGCCGCGTTCGTGACGCGCAAGTGCATCCGAGGGGCTCACCCAGACGGGTTCGAACTGTTCCCTGCCGTCAGCATGAGCCTGCTGACCTTCCGGCATTCTCGCCACAAAAAACCAGGTGTCGAATCGCTTTGGCAAATCGCGGTCGGTGATCCAGTGGGCGAGCGCGTGCACTGCGCGCAGTGAAGGCTCGGCGCCCGAGGCAGCCAACTGCTCGAAAAGGCGCCCGTCGTGTGATCGGTCGAGGCTCCCCCGCAGTGCGTCGCCGATCGGCGAACGATCGGCCCCCTCAGCCAGCAGGATACCCAGTTCTTCAAAGGCTTCTCGAATCGCTGCGCAAGCGAAGGGCGCGAGCTCCGGGTCCTGCCCGCTATGCCGCGCGCTTGCATGGATGTCGGGCACCGAAAGCGCCGCGGCCGTCTGCCGGTCGGTCTCGTCCACTGTGCCGCCCGGGAAGACGAAGGCGCCCGGGGCGAAACTGGCTGTCATCGAGCGACGCGTCATCAGCACTTCGATGCCTGCAGCCGAATCGCGCAGCAGCAGGATGGTCGCAGCAGGGCGGGTGGCTGCGGGTTCCTGCCACTCGCGAAGTCTCTTGGCGGGTCGTACCATGAACTGAGTCTCCTTGGGACCGGTCAGCCGTGCCGATCGGATTCCAGATCCCGTGCTTTAAAGCGCTCGCCGAATCGCTCGGCAAGTGCGTGGCAGGCTGCCTCAAATGCCGCGTGGCCCACCCGATCGACCTGAGCAATGGGGCCACCGAGTGATTCGGGGTAGCCCCAGCCTTCGCGTGCTTCTCGGTCGAGATCGGCGGCATGGTCCCGGCTGCCACCTGACCGGCGAAGCGCCGCAAGGCATTGAATCAGCATCAGGCGCTGCGTGATCGTTTCGTCGCTGAGCGGCTCGTTCCGACCGCGTTTGAAGACCGATAGTCCTGGCCAGAGCGTGGCACTTCCGTCGGGTCCATAGTCGTAGAAGCCCGCGCCGGCCGCACGTCCGCTGCGACGAAAACCATGGGCCATCTTTTCGATGACGTAGACCGCCGACTCGGGCATCGTGCGCGACTTGACCCGGTTGCTGGCCTTCCGGGGGCGGTGGATCGCGATCGGGGCGGCCGGGGCCTCGTGAGCGTGGTCGTGCCCGCATCCGGGTCCGTGCTCGTGGCTGTGATCGTGCCCGTGACTATGGTCGTGCCCGTGACTATGGTCGTGCCCGTGGCTGTGGTCGTGCCCGTGGCTGTGGTCGTGCCCGTGGCTGTGATCGTGCCCGTGGCTGTGATCGTGCTCGTGGCTGTGATCGTGCCCGTGGCTGTGATCGTGTCCGTGACTGTGGTCGTGCCGGCCGGTCGCGCCTGAGGCCAGTTGTTCGAGTTCGGCATGAAGGGCGTGGTCGGCGAGCTCGAGCGAGATGGCATCAAGCAGAGCGAGTGGCCCGATGGGCATGCCCTGCATCATTGCGGCGCGCTCGATCCGCGCGGGTTCGACACCTTCACCGAGCAGGGCCATCGCCTCATTGAGGTAAGCGGCGAGGATCGTATTGCTCGAATACAGCCGGGCGGCGAGACCCGGATCGATCGAGGTCGGGAAACTCGATGCGCTCGAGACAATGCGTGAAGTGGATGAATCAGACATGGAGAGTGGCTCTTATCACGGATCAGACGTCGATGATAAACCGCCACGCCACTTACGCCTCAGCCGGGCCCCGAAAGCGTGCGCTGGGGCCGATCGCGCTCAAGGAAAGTCAGCGGGCAGACTGGTCAGATTCAGCGTATGGACTCAAGCGCCACACTCAGCGGGCGGTGCGTGCACACGCGCTCAGTTCGACCGCTTGCTGGTCGAGCAGCCCGGACTGAGCGAGTGAGGTTTCGAGCAGAGACTCCAGCCCGGTGCACACGCCGCTTGAACACATGACCCAATTCCGAGCGCCGTTCCCCGAGCGCGCGAGTGTCAGCCGCTCGACGCTCGTCCCATCACGTTGATCCGGCCCCTGGCTTTTCGAAGCCCGTGCACCCTGCGCGGGCGAGACGTTTGTCGCAGCAGTGCCGTGTTCATGGGCGGGCAGACGC
>JBIKTA010000345.1:0-3872 GCA_044348315.1 Burkholderiaceae bacterium
GACCTGGTGGAGGACCCCAGGTTTGCGACGCTGATTGCGAGGTCGGGCAACTTCCCCGCGCTCTATGCTGCAATCGGCGCGGAGATTGGGCGGTACTCGACTGAGCAGGCGCTTGAGCGCCTGCGGCGCGCGGACATTCCGCACGCCGTTGCGAGAAAGGTCCGTGACATGCCGAATGATCCCTATCTGCAGGAAACGGACTTCTTCCATCGCTATCGGCATCCCACCGCCGGGCCGCTCGTGACGCCTTCGATTCCGACGCGCTTTTCCGAGTCGCCCGGTCAAATCCGCCGGCCACCGCCTACGCTGGGTGAGCATACCGATGAGATTGTCAGGGAGTTTGGGCTCGGGAAATCCGGTGTCTCGGAGGCGCGTTCATGAGCACCGATGGCGAGGCGCACAGGGGGCCCTTGGCCGGGGTCCGAGTGGTCGAGATGGCCGGCATCGGGCCCGCACCCATGGCGGCCATGCTGCTCGCCGACCTCGGCGCGAGCGTGATGCGCATCGATCGCAGGCAGTCGATCGATCTGGGCATCAAGCGCCCGCTGCGATTCAATCCTTTGCTGCGCAATCGTTCGATCATCGGTATCGATCTCAAGCAGGCCGGGGCGACCGATCTCGTACTTGATCTGGTCGCGTCCTCCGATGCCTTGATCGAGGGCTTCCGTCCGGGCGTAATGGAGCGGCTGGGCCTGGGGCCGGATGTGGCGCTCGCCCGCAATCCTCGTCTGGCCTATGGGCGCATCACCGGCTGGGGGCAGACCGGCCCGCTCGCGCAGTCCGCGGGTCACGATCTCAACTACATCGCCCTGACCGGGGCGATTGCGGCGCTTGGGCGTGAAGGGGCGCCGCCTACTGTGCCGATGAGCCTGATCGGCGATTTCGGCGGCGGCGCGCTCTACGTAGCGTTCGGCCTGCTCGCCGCAATCATCAGCGCGCGCGCCACAGGCAAGGGCCAGGTCGTTGATGCCGCCATGGCAGAGGGCGCCCTGTCCTTGCAATCGACCTTCATTGGATTGTTCGGTGCTGGCCTCTGGTCGACTCAGCGTGGTACCAACATGACCGACGGCGGGTCGCATTTTTATCAGGTCTATCAGTGCGCTGATGACCAGTGGGTGTCGGTTGCGGCCATCGAAGAGCGCTTCTATCTCGAGCTTCTCGAGAAGATGGGGATCGATCCCGCATCGATTGGCCCCTACAACGACCGGGCGAACTGGCCGCGTGGCAAAGCTGTGCTGGCTGCGCGATTTCGGGAGAAAACCCGACAAGAGTGGTGCCTTCTGCTCGAGGGCACCGATGCCTGCTTTGCCCCAGTCCTCGATTGGGACGAGGCGGCGAGACATCCGCACTTCAGGGCGAGGCAGTCGCTCTGCACGGTCGAGGGCGTGTTGCAGCCCAATGTTGCGCCGCGCTTCAGCGATGCTGAGATGCAGCCCATTGCACCGCCCGCCGAAATCAATGCCGAAAATACGGCTCGCGCCGTCGAGGCCTGGCTAGGCGCCGATGCGCTCGAGCGCTATCGGGCCCAGGGCGTGCTTGGGTGATGCGGGAGCCTGTCGGCCGGCAGGCTTCTAGTCCGCCCGGGCAGCGGTTTTTTCGCTGGCCGCAGTCTTGGCTGTCTTCCCGCGCTTTTCGGCCAGGGGCGGGGATACCGAAAGATCGAGCGAAGCGAACTGACGTCGGCCCTTGACGGTGAGCACCCCGCGCAGCATCTGGTTGAGGCCGCGCTCGAGATACTGATCGACCGACATGCGCGAGCCGAAGTTCCAGGCCTTGAGCGCCCAGGCATGCGAGAACATGATCACCTGGTAACAGAAGAACTCGACATCGGTGTCAGGCTCGAAGACGCCCTCTTCGATGCCCTGACGCACACATTGAGCGATGAGCTCGTTGGTCTCGATTTCCATTTGCTTGATCAGATTGCGACGCGGCCGACTGAGCGAGGCCGTCTCGCGGTAGGCGAGCACTGTGGCATCGATCGATTGACCATGCGTGCGGCAGTAGCTGCGCACGGCGGCGATGAAGCGCGGCAGTGGCTGCTCGATGCCTGCGAGGGCCTCGGGGATACGCTGCTTGTAGGCCTCGAGGATCTCGATCAGTGCGAGAAAAAGCAGGTCCTCCTTGTCCTCGAAATACTGATAGATGAGGCCAACGCTCACCTGCGCGCGCTGCGCAACGTCGCGGATGGTGGCGCGGTGGTAGCCGATCTTGCTGAAGACATTGATGGCCGCGCTCGTGATCTGGGCCCGTCTGCGAGCAACGAGGATGGGATCATCGACCGTGCTCTTGATCTTGCGGACCAGCGGTTGTGTCGGGCGACGCGCTTCGGTGTTTTTTTTCAGGGCCAAGATGTTCGAACTCCAGTCAGTAGGGGAGCCCTTCAGGCGATAAACAATTGCTTGATTTTACACGCAGGTCCAGTTTGAGAATGAAGTCAGCTCCGATCCGCTCCGTCTGTGTCTGCTTCCTAAGTCGCACAGTGACGCAAGCGCTCGCGCAGATCGGCCTTCCTGACCTTGCCATTTGCGGTGCGCGGAAGGCTCGCTACCACTTCGAGGCGTTCAGGCCAGTACTGCGAGGCGACACCCTGAGTCCGAAGAAATTCGCGCATCGATTCGAGTGTCAGCGTTGCCTGACCGCGCGTGATGACAAACGCACAGGCACGCTCGCCCAGCCTCGGGTCGGCCATGCCGACCACAGCCGCTTCGAGCACTCTGGGGTCTTCGAAGAGAACGTTCTCGACGTAGGACACCGGGATGTTTTCTCCGCCCCGGATGATGATGTCCTTGGCCCGGCCTGAGATCCGAATACAGCCGCTCGCATGGCGCATGGCCAGGTCGCCCGTGTCAAACCAGCCGTCCACCGTGCTCGCCTGCATCATGTCGGGAGCGTTGACATAGCCGGGGCTTTGAAAGGCACCGCGCACCTGCAGGCGGCCCTCGCGTTGATCGATCACCTCGACGCCCTTGTCATCGACTATGCGCAGCGACATGCCCGGCTGCACGTGTCCGTCATACTCCGCGCGGATTTCGATTGGGTCATCGAGTCTCGAGAGCGTGACGACGCCGTTTTCGGTCTGCCCCCACCCTCGAAGCACCTTGAGGCCCGGCAACCGTGTCTCGGCTTCGCGAACCAGGGCGATGGGAATCGGCCCGCCGCCGCAGCGGAAGACACGCAGGCTCGACAGATCGTATTGCTCGAGTCCTGCCGCGCGCAGCAAGTCGAGAAGGAAGGTTGCGCTGCCGCTCGAAACCTCGATACGGTGTTCGGCGATCAACTGTGCGAAGACCTCGCCCGACCAGCGGTCCTGCAACACGCAACAGCCGCCGATCTGTATGGGCAGGCGGATGCCGTTCAGAAAGCCGGTCTGGTGCGCAACTGTGGAGGCCATATGAAGCATCGACCCCGGCCCGATCGCGAGCGATTGGGCCATCGCGAGTTGGGGAGCAAGCAGCGTATTGTGCGTGTGCAGGACACCCTTGGCTTCTGAGGTGGTACCCGAGGTGAAGACGATTTCAGCGACCTCATCCGGATGCGGCCGCCGCGCTTTGATCTCGTCACGAGTTGGACGGTCTTGCGTACCAAGCGCCAGAAATTCGCGCCACCCCATCTGCCCCGGTAGTGGCTCTCCCAGGACGATGGTCTGAAAACGATGCGCCGGTGCGATCTCAGCATTGAGCTGCACGGCCATGGCAGCGTGATCGAAACCCCGCAATCGATCGGCCACGACGAACCATTTCACCCGGCCATTCCGAAGCATGCCCTGAACCTCGCGCGCACGGCTCATGGGCGTGATCAGCGTCGAAATCGCGCCAATCCGAACCAGTGCGAGGTGGAGCAGCGCGAACTCGATGCAGTTGGGCAGCTGAAGT
>JBIKTA010000346.1:0-3859 GCA_044348315.1 Burkholderiaceae bacterium
GACTGGATGAGGGGCCCATGCTTTATTCGAATATGGTCGGTGTCGACGAAAGCGATATCCAGATCGGCATGCGCGTTCAGGCGGTATTCGAAGATGTGACTGATGCGGTCACGCTGATCAAGTTTTCGCGCGAATGACTGCGCTTCATATCACCAAGGGGAACTTGCAATGAGGGCAATGGTCGTGCGCGATCCGGGTGCACCGGATCATCTTAGGCTCGAGGACGTGGCGATGCCGGCGCTCCGCTCCAATGACGTGCGGATCCGCGTCGAAGCTTGCGGGGTCTGTTTCCATGATGTTGTGACACGCAACGGTGTCATGAAGCGAGGGGTGCAGATGCCCCTGATTCCGGGCCATGAGGTCTCGGGTATCGTCGAATCGGTCGGCCCTGCAGTGAAGTTGTTCAAGCCGGGCGATCGCGTCTGCACGGCCCAGCGTCGCCATATCTGCGGGTACTGCCGATTCTGTCGCAGTGGTCGCGAAACGTCCTGCGACGAACGTGAGTTTTTGGGCGACGCCGGGCTGAACGGCGGTTATGCCGAATATGTCTGCGTTGAAGACGACAATGTCGTTCATGTTCCCGATGGCGTTGCGCTCGATGAGGCGGCTATCGTTTCCTGCGCGATCGGAACTGAGCTGAATGCGATTCGCGATGTGGCCCAGGTCCGCCCTGGCGAGCGTGTGCTGGTATCGGGTGCGGGAGGGGGGCTCGGCGTTCATGGCCTGCAACTCGCTCGTGGATCCGGAGCCTACGTTTTTGCAGTGACGACCTCACCGGATAAGGCAGAGCGGCTCAAGCACTTGGGGGCTCACGAGGTCATCATCTGTGGCCGAGGTGAGGACTTCTCTCCGATGATCAAGTCGGCAACGGGCGGCGAGGGGGTCGATGTCGTGATCGACAATGTCGGCAGCGTGCTGTTCGAGCCGACCAGAAAGAGCCTCGGAATGGGTGGCCGCTGGATTTTCGTGGGTCAATTGACCAGCGACTTCGTTCGTCTCAACCCGGCTCAGCTCTTCATGCGCGACATCTCGATCAAGAGTGTGAAGAGCACATCGCGAAACCAGTTGATGGACTCTCTTCAGTTGGTCCGCCAGGGGCTGGTCAAACCGGTCATCTCGGATGTCCTGCCACTCGAAAAGGCGGCAATCGCGCACGAGGCGGTCGAGTCCGGCCGAGCTTTCGGTCGCGTGTTGCTGAAGCCTTCGCTGTCTGTCTGAACCGTGAGCCTGTCAATGACCGCTTCGACACCCCTGGCCAAGCCTGTTGCCGGCAGTCCACCGGTCTCGCGTGAAGCGCGCCCCTCCTCGAGAACGATTGCCGGGGTGTTTGATCACTGGGCCTCCGTGCACCCGGCGCATCCCGCCGTTCTGTACGACGGTCAGGCGATCAGTTACGCGGAGCTCAGGGAGCGGGCTTTTGCGATTTCCCGCAGCCTCCTGGAACTCGGCATCCGCAAGGGCGATCGAGTGGGCGCGCTGCTCTCCAACCAGCCCGAATGGTTGGCGATGGCCATCGGCACCGTCGCGATTGGCGCGATCTTCGTGCCCCTGAACACCTGGTACAAGCGGACCGAACTTGCCTGGACGGCTCGTCATTGTGGTCTCTCGGCACTAGTCTGCATGGATCAGTTTCTGAGGCAGGACTTCGGCGCGATGCTGCTCGAGGCTTTTCCCGGGCTCGGGCATTCTTCACCGGGGGCTCTGCGCCTGGATTCATTCCCGAACCTGCGAACAGTGGCCGTGATCGGTCGTGCGGTGCCGGGAACCTTCTCCTGGGCTGAGTTCCTTCGTTTGGGCGAGGCTCAGGCAGAGGCTACCGTCGGTGAAGCCCTCGGGACAGTCGACCCGAACGACCTCGCGATGATCCTTTACACCTCTGGAAGCACCTCCGAGCCTAAAGGTGTGATGGTCAATCATGCCGGCTTGACGGGCAATGGCTGGGATATCGGCGCGCGTCGCCGGATCGGGCCGGACGATCGGGTCTGGGTTGGAACTCCGCTTTTCTATGCGCTCGGTTCGGCCAATGCCTGGCCTGCCGCCTTCATGCATGGTGCAACGCTTGTCATTCAGGGGGCGTTCGAGCCTGGGCTGACCATCGATGTTGTCGAGCGTACGCAGTCGAGCGTCTATTACGGCACCGGCAACATGACGATGGCGATCCTCGCGCATCCCGATTACCGACAATCCCGCATCGGCAGCCTTAAAAAAGGCAACGCCGGAATGACTCCCGAGTACAAGCGACTGACCCTGGTCGACATGAAGATGACCGAGGCCTGCGGTGCCTATGGACTCACCGAAACCTATGGTCATGCAACGGTTCATGAAGTCGACGACCCGCTCGAGGTCAAACTGCATACGCATGGTCGGGCATTACCCGGCATGGAACTTCGGATCGTTGACCCGGTCAGTGGCGAGCCCCTGCGCGTCGGGGAAACCGGGCTGGTGCTGATTCGCGGCCACACCACGCCGGGTTACTACCTCAATCCGACCGAGAACGCCAAGGCCCTGCGCGCTGATGGTTTTTTCGACACCGGCGATCTGGCATCCATCGATTCGGACGGGCAGTTCCATTTTCATTCGCGGATCAAGGAAATCATCAAGACCGGTGGTATCAACGTCTCGCCGATCGAAATCGAACAACTGCTGACCACGCATCCGGATGTCCTTGATGCCCACGTGGTCCCGCTGCCGGATCTACGACGAGGCCAGATCATCGTCGCCTTTCTCGTCGCTCAGCGGTCGGTGTCCGAGCCAGAAATCCAGTCGTTCGTGCGTGAACGTGCTGCGTCCTTCAAGGTGCCGCATCGCATTCTGTTCAGAAGTGCCGACCAGTTGCCTCGGCTCGTCAGCGGGAAGGTCGCCAAGGCTCGCCTGATCGAAGAGGCTCGGTTGGAGCTCTGCTGATCTGCGCGCATTTTCACCTTTGGCAGATCTCCTGCCCCCTCAAAGCGCCTCGGCTGCGAAATCCGCAAGGCGCGACCGCTCTCCGCGCTGCAGGGTGATGTGGCCAGAGTGCGGCCACCCCTTGAACCGGTCGACCACATAAGTCAGCCCCGAAGAGCCTTCGGTCAGATAGGGCGTGTCGATCTGGGCGATATTGCCGAGGCACACCACCTTGGTGCCGTTTCCGGCACGCGTGATGAGGGTCTTGATCTGCTTGGGCGTCAGGTTCTGCGCTTCGTCGATGATGAGGAACTTGTTGATGAAGGTGCGACCGCGCATGAAGGACAGCGACTTGATGCGGATCTTGCTGCGCACCAGTTCGGTGGAGGCCGACCGACCCCATTCACCCCCCGCAGCGTCTGCGCCCATCAGCACCTCGAGGTTGTCCTGAAGAGCACCCATCCAGGGTTGCATCTTTTCCTCTTCGGTACCCGGTAAGTAGCCGATGTCGTCGCCCACCGGCACGGTTGCGCGCGTGACGATGATCTCGCTGTAGCGACGGGTCTCGAGTACCTGAACCAGTCCCGCAGCGAGTGTGAGGAGCGTCTTGCCGGTGCCCGCCTGGCCGAGCAGGGTCACGAAGTCGATCTCGGGGTCAAGCAAAAGATTGAGCGCGAAATTCTGCTCGCGGTTACGCGCCCCCACGCCCCAGACCGCATGCCTGGGATGACTGTGGTCGCGAAGGGTCTGGAGCACGGCAGTATTGCCCGCCATCTCGCGCACGCGCGCGAGCAGTGGCAATTCGCCCTCCAGATACACGAACTGATTGATCGTCAGCTTGCCCACCAGCGGTCCGCTGATGCGGTAAAGCGTGTAGCCGTTTTGCTGCCAGGACTCGACCCCCTCACCATGCCGGCTCCAGAAATCGGCCGGCAGTTGCAGGATGCCCGAGTACAGTAAATCGGTGTCTTCGAGT
>JBIKTA010000347.1:0-3852 GCA_044348315.1 Burkholderiaceae bacterium
TCTGCGGGTCTCGGTCTCGATCTTTGGACGGGCGACCCCAGTCGAGCTGGAATTCGGACAGGTCGAAAAAGTTTGATTTGACCCGTCGGAACCGGGTCAGTCGACCCGGAACGACCGGCCAGGCAGCGCGCCTGAGGCCGGAAGAGGAGCGCGATTCTAGGCCCACCCGCCCTTGAACGCGCGTTAGCACTCACACTGGAGACGCCAGATGGCGAAGAAGATAGTCGGCTTTGTCAAACTGCAGGTCCCTGCAGGAAAAGCCAACCCCTCACCCCCGATCGGGCCGGCACTCGGCCAGCGCGGCCTGAACATCATGGCATTTTGCAAGGAATTCAATGCCAAGACGCAAGGCATGGAGCCGGGTTTGCCGATTCCCGTCGTGATCACGGCTTACGCGGACAAAAGCTTCACCTTCGTGATGAAGACGCCGCCCGCCTCGATTCTCATCAAGAAAGCGGCCAAGATCGACAAGGGCTCGGCCCGGCCGCACAGCGACAAGGTTGGCTCAGTTTCGCGACAGCAGGTTGAGGATATCGCCAAACTGAAAATGCCCGATCTGACCGCCTCTGATCTCGAGGCCGCAGTCCGAACGATCGCTGGCTCGGCCCGCAGCATGGGCATTACTGTGGAGGGTCTCTGAGATGGCTCGCACGACCAAACGCCAGACCACGCTCCGCGCTCAGGTCGACCGGCAAAAAGTGTATCCGCTGGCTGATGCCTTGACGCTCGTCAAGCAGTGCGCCACTGCGCGGTTTGACGAGTCCATCGATGTCGCGGTCAACCTCGGTGTCGACCCCAAGAAGTCCGATCAAGTGGTACGCGGCTCGGTGGTTTTACCAGCCGGCACCGGCAAGAGTGTGCGCGTTGCCGTGTTCACCCAGGGGGCCAAAGCCGAAGAGGCTCGCGCCGCCGGTGCGGACATCGTGGGTATGGAAGACCTTGCCGAGCAGGTCAAGGCCGGCCAGATCAATTTCGACATCGTGATCGCCACGCCCGACGCGATGCGAGTCGTGGGTTCGCTCGGCCAGATTCTCGGTCCCCGAGGGCTGATGCCCAATCCAAAAGTCGGCACGGTTACGCCAGACGTCGTCACTGCGGTGCGTAACGCCCGCGCGGGTCAGGTCCAGTACCGTACCGACAAGGGCGGCATCATTCACGCAACGATTGGGCGCGCATCGTTTGGCGTCGAGCAACTCGAGACCAACATTCGTGCGCTTATCGAGGCACTGAGCAGGGCTCGCCCATCGAGCGCGAAGGGTATCTATCTGAGGAAGGTCGCCGTCTCGAGCACGATGGGTGTCGGCGTCCGGGTCGACGCCTCGTCGTTTTCGGCAAGTGCGTCCAGAGATTGATTCAGCAGTCGTCCTGTTACGGTGATGGCACCGGGCAGGACAAGGAACTTTGGGCCGGTTGACCGATTGTTCAGCCCGCTGATGGCGGGCGATGCGATCCGTCGATCGGGTTGTCAAAGACCGCAGGGGGAATTCGGCCTCGACGGCCGAATGCTTTAATTCCGCGAGGTCCCTGCGCAGATGGCGCTCCCGAAGCGCGAGTTCAAGTGAATGGGTTCAGTTCAGTGCTGGCCCGGTCAGGTGGCTCACGATCGGTCGCCGTGTCGTAACGGGTAAAGGCCTCGTCAGTTCGGCCATCCGCAGCAGTTTCGCGGTTAGTCGAGATTGATGGTGCTGGCGTCCATTAACTGGGGGAAGACCGTGGGTCTCAACCGCGATGAAAAGGTCTCTGTTATCACGGAGTTCGGTGCATTGTTGGCCGAGTCCGCCGTGGTGGTGGTGGCCGAGTACCGTGGTCTGGAAGTGGGTGCGATGACCGCTCTGCGCCGCAAGGCGCGCGAGTCGGGCGTGCATCTGCAGGTGCTCAAGAACACCCTCGCCCGACGTGCGATGGCAGGAACGCCCTGTGCCAGCCTGGCTGACCAATTGGTCGGTCCGCTGATCTATGGCGCATCCCGCGATCCCGTTGCAGCGGCGAAGGTGCTGAACGACTTTGCCAAGACGAACGACAAGCTTGTCATCAAGGCCGGCGCCCTGGGCGCCTCCGTCCTGGATGCCAACGGTGTGAAGGCACTTGCCACCATGCCGAGTCGTGAAGAGCTGTTGGCAAAGCTGCTTGGCACGATGCAGGCGCCGATCGCAACCTTTGTGCGCACGCTGAACGAGGTGCCTGGCCGCTTCGTGCGGACGCTCGACGCCGTTCGGGAGCAGAAGGAAAGGGCTTCAGCCTGACCGATGATGCCCCGAGTGTTGCGCTTTCAGACCCTTTCCGATGATCTGAACTAAATACCTTTTGGAGTCAAACATGGCAATGAGCAAAGAAGATATTCTCGAAGCAGTCGCCGGCATGACCGTGCTCGAACTCTCTGACCTGATCAAGATGATGGAAGAGAAGTTCGGTGTATCCGCTGCCGCCGCCGCCGTGGCAGTGGCTGCGCCTGCAGCGGGTGCTGCCGCAGCGCCTGCTGCTGAAGAGCAGACCGAGTTCACGGTCATCCTCGGCGCGGCCGGCGAGAAGAAGGTCGAGGTTATTAAAGTGGTGCGCGCTGCAACCGGGCTCGGCCTCAAAGAAGCCAAGGACCTGGTCGATGGCGCGCCCAAGCCCGTCAAGGAGGCCATCAGCAAAGCCGATGCCGAGGCCCTCAAGAAGCAACTCGAAGCCGCAGGTGCCAAGGTCGAAGTCAAGTAAGTCGACCGCCTTGCGTGTTATATCTGACCGCGTCTCGATGCGGTCGCCTCGCCCGACGGCTACCTGTCCGAGAGGATGGGTAGCAGCCGGGTGTTTTTGTCGTCTCTGCCGCACCGTCTGCTGACCCGACCCGGAGTGTCCATGGCCACCGCGTCAAGTTATTCGTTCACCGAAAAAAAACGTATCCGTAAGAGCTTCGCCAAGCGCCAGGTCGTGCTTGACGTGCCTTACATGTTGACGACTCAAATCGAGTCCTACGACAGGTTTCTGCAGTCCGGCCTGCCCTTGGCTCAGCGGCTCGATGAAGGTCTGCAGTCGGCGTTCACCTCGATCTTTCCGATCGTCTCGCACAATCAGATGGCGAGACTCGAATTCGTTTCCTATCTGCTCGGCAACCCGGCGTTCGACGTCAAGGAGTGCCAGCAGCGGGGTCTCACCTTCTGCGCGCCCCTTCGCGCGCGCGTTCGGCTCGTGATCATGGATCGCGAGGCGGCCAAGCCGACGGTGAAGGAAGTCAAGGAGCAGGAGGTCTACATGGGCGAAATCCCCTTGATGACCGAGACCGGCTCTTTCATCGTGAACGGTACCGAGCGCGTGATCGTGTCGCAGCTGCACCGCTCACCAGGCGTGTTCTTCGAGCACGATCGAGGCAAGACGCACAGCTCCGGCAAGCTCCTCTTCTCGGCGCGGATCATTCCTTATCGCGGTTCCTGGCTCGATTTCGAATTCGATCCCAAGGACATCCTTTACTTCCGGGTCGACCGCCGTCGCAAGATGCCGGTGACCATACTGTTGAAGGCCATCGGGCTCAATCCCGAGCAGATCCTGGCCCACTTTTTCGTCTTCGACAACTTCAAGCTTCACACCGAAGGCGCACAGCTCGAGCTGGTGCCCGACCGTCTGCGCGGCGAGATCGCCCGATTCGATATCGCCGACCGCGACGGTAAGGTGATCGTGCCCCGCGACAAGCGTGTCAACGCACGTCACATTCGCGACCTCGATGCCGCCGGCGTTCGCTTTGCAAGCGTGCCGGATGACTACCTGCTGGGTCGGGCTCTCGCCCAGGCCGTGATCGATTCGGAGACCGGCGAGATCGTTGCCCGTGCCAACGATGAGATCACCGAAGAGCTCCTCGTCAAGCTTCGCGCCGCC
>JBIKTA010000348.1:0-3851 GCA_044348315.1 Burkholderiaceae bacterium
CCGGCAATGTCAACTTTGGCAGGCACGATGGCGGCCTGACGCTCGCCCACCAGACAGCCATCAGGGGCTCGGTGACGGGCACCGGGACCGACAACGCCTCGTTGACATTCGAGGGCAGCGGTATTGTCGAACAAGGCGTCGGTCCGATCAGGTCGCTCGATGTTCTGGGCAATGCCTCCCTGGTCCAGCTCAATACGGTCAGCGGCAACACCAACGTTGCTTCGCTGAACGTGTCGGCGGATCTGGCCGTCGTCGAAGTCCGCGGACTCCTGACCGGCAACGTGAACATGGGGGGGCATTTCTCCAAGCTGGAGTTGCTTGATCGCAGCGGCACGGCCGCTGGCGGCGCAAACGGCATGAAGGGTGTGCTTGACTTCGGCATGTACAAGAGTTCGCTTGGTCTGGCGACGCCCGATGTCGCGGGCAAGGGCACGCTCGAAATCGGCAATGACGTCAACGTCACGTTCAGCAACGATCCTTCAATGGGCATCATGCTGACCAACGCCGGTAATGCCACCCTGCTGTTTGCGGGCAACAGCGTGGTCACGGGTGATGTCGGTTCGGCCCAGTCCAACCTCTAGAACACCCCCTACCGCATCTACGCGGGTGAGGGTGGCAGCACCGTGACCTTCAAAGGCCGTGTTCATGTCGGTGCGGGCAACCTGCATGTCGGCCCGAGTACGAGCACCGTCAAGCTGATGGAGGGGTTGACCGGCAATCTGGTGTTCGGAACCGGCATTCCGGTCAGTCAGGAAGGGACCGCCTATACCGCTTATGGCGATGGCGGCATCCAGGGAACCTGGGGCAATGCCGGCACGGTCGAGTTGGCCGATGGCAAGACGATCACTGGCAGCATCACGACGCTTGCCGATGGAACCGGCAACATGAAGTTCATGGGTGCCAGTGCCTACGCGGCCAACATCGGCACGTCTGCCCTCAAGCTCAACAACGTCTACTTCAATGCCGCGACCGCAGGCAGCGCGGCGGCCCCCGTGCAGACCACGATTGCAGGCGATGTCCACGCGAACAAGGTCTGGATCGGGAACGGCTCGGCCTACACGACCGCGACCCTGACGCCGGGCGCGCATGCCCTTGGCACCGCGCTCGAACTGGCTGGCGCCAACACCGTTCTGAACATGCTGGGCAATGCGACGACGGCCAATGCCGACGGCACCCTGTCAAACGCCGGTGCAGCGAGTGCGACCGTGGGTAATGGCGGGATCGTGACCAACGGCGCGACGGTGAACGTCGCCGTCGGAGGCGGGTCGACCACCACACTCAGCGGAGCGGTCGTCAGTGCCTCGTCCGGCCTTTCCACGACGGGCAGCCTCACGATGAACGGCAACGAGAAGGTGAACGTGACCCTGCTCGGCAGCCTGCGGAACGGTCAGCAGATCAATCTGATCGATGCGGCAAGCCTTGGCGGGACCCAGCGCTCGATCTCTGCGACCAACCTGACCGATAACAGCTTTGTGATCGATACCAGTGTCGCCCAGACGGCCGGGGGGGATCTGGTCTTCTCGGCGTCGAGGGCCAACGCCCAGTACGTGACCAAGTCCGGTACAGCGGGGCACTTTTCGAACTCGGCTGCCCTTCGCCTGGGGACGCTCGCCGCCAACGGTGACAGCGCGCACAACCCCGGGCGGAACTACACGGCCGACATGCAGACCGTGTTCAACAAGCTGGATCTGGATCAGTGGGGTTATGGCAACAATGCCACCAACCTCGGCATTCAGGTCAAGCGCCTGTCGCCCCTGAATAACGGTGCGGTGCATCGCTCGGCGATCGAGGCGGGTGCGCTGGCACTGGATACAGTGGGCAACCGGATGGCTTCGATGCGGGCCGACCGGAGCGTCGTCGGTCTGGCCGGTCCCGAGGCGGAAGGACGCGATGGTCAGTGGGTCAAGCTGGTCGGCTTGCGTGGCAAGCAGGGTGCTCAGGGCGATATCGACGGTTTCACGGCCACGACCGGAGGATTGGTCTGGGGTGCCGACACCCGGCTCGACCGGAATGCTCTGCTGGGACTGGGGCTTTCGGCGACCAACACCAGCATCGACCAGTCGGGCTTCCGTGAAGGTGACAGCAACTCGATCCGGACCTTCCAGATCGCCGGCTACGGCGCTTACAGCTTCACCGAGGATTTCTACGGTGAGGGCTCGGTCTCGTTCGGTCGCCACAATGTCACAGGACATCGTTCGACTGCTCTCGGGCGCACTGCCAACGCGGATTTCCGTGCCGACCAGTTGACGGTGCGACTCGGCGTCGGATACCGCTTTGTGCTCGACGGCAAGCAGACGCTCACGCCGATGCTGAACCTCGAGTCGGCGCGTCTGTCGTCGGACGCCTTCACAGAGACCGGTGCCGATGCGCTGAACCTGAAGTTCGACAGCCAGGAGTTGACCCGTAATCGTGCCTCGCTGGGCTTGCGCTACATGACCGAGTCGTCGACCGAGTCCGGCCTGGTGTACCGCCCCGAGCTGATGGCTTCGGTTTACCGTGACAACAAGGGCATGACGCAGGATGTAACCGCCGCGTTTGCGGGTGATCTGACCGGACAGACCTTCAGCACCTCGGGTGTGGCGGTTGGAAACAGCGGCTACAACCTGATGGGCGCTGTGTCGTTCCTGACCAGCAAGACCTCGCTTGTTCAGCTTCAGTTGGGCTATGACCACCGTGATGGCTATTCGAGCCGTTCTGCGCGTCTGAACGCGCGCTGGGACTTCTGATCTCCTCTGATCGGTGTGTAAGGTCCTCGCCTTCGGGCGAGGGCCTGCGCGCTCGGCCCTCACGTCGCGATCACCCATCAACCTAGAATCTCGTCCGCATCGAGCGCCTTGCCCACGATCTCCGACACATCGTTCGACAAGCCGGGGTGTGAACGCACCCGCTCGAGCGCCGCGCGCATCCCTTCCTGTAAAACCGGGTCGTATTTCGTCCAGCGATCGAGCGCGCGGGCGAGTCGCGCCGCGAGTTGCGGATTGGCTGGATCGATGGCCAATACCGCATCGGCCCAGAATGCGTAGCCGCTGCCGTCTCGCTGGTGGAACTCGGCGAGGTTGCCGGTGCAAAACGCGGTGACCAGTGCCCGGACCTTGTTGGGGTTACGCATCGAAAACGCAGGGTGTTCGGTGAGTGTGCGCACGCGCGCGAGCACCGGCGCTTGGCCAGGCAATCGGATTGCGCCCGCTTGCCAAATGAACCATTTGTCCATCGCGAGCGGCTCGTCACTGAACGCTCGTTCATATTCGACCAGACAACGATCGCGCTCGGGCCCGCCCGACCGGATCAGCGCCTGAAGCGCCGCCGCCCGGTCCGTCATGTTGTCGCAGCGATCGTACTGGCGCGCTGCGGCGGCAGCCGCCGCTGCATCGCCGCTCTCGATCCACCAGGCGAGTGCTGCGTTCTTGAGCGCCCGACGCCCCGCCGAGACAAAATCGCCCGACCAGGGCTCGCCGTCATCGAGCACCGTGTAACGCATCTGCCAGGCAGCGCGAAGCGCCCGGCCGATCGCCGCCCGCACCGCCTGGCGGGCATCGCGCAGCTGCGCCGGATCGAGCCCGTCGATGGTCTCGGCGATCAGCGCCTCGCCCGGCAGGCTCAGCATCAGCTCGGCAAAGGCCGGGTCGAGATCGGCTGCCCCGAGCACGGTGGCGTACACCTGGGTCAGCGCCTCGCTGGCTGCCTCGGCCGATTCACCGCCCATCACGCGCCGCACCGAGGCAATGCCCAATTGCTGCGCGGCCTCCCAGCGGTTGAAGGGGTCGCTGTCGTGGCGCGCGAGTCGGATGAACGCGCGTTCATCGTGCGCGTGTTCGACGATCACGGGTGCGGAAAAACCTCTCGCCAGCGAA
>JBIKTA010000349.1:0-3848 GCA_044348315.1 Burkholderiaceae bacterium
CTCAGCTGGATTTGGCCCCCGTCTTGCGGACGGCGTCTGCCCAGATCTGGCGTTCCCTGGCCAGCATTTTCTCGCCCGCCTCGACGCCCATGTCGACCACCATCCCCATCTGCTTGACGATTTCGGCC
This sequence comes from Burkholderiaceae bacterium, assembly GCA_044348315.1. Taxonomy (GTDB): domain Bacteria; phylum Pseudomonadota; class Gammaproteobacteria; order Burkholderiales; family Burkholderiaceae_E; genus SYIM01. The sequence continues at coordinate 129 of JBIKTA010000349.1, forward strand.
TTGTACTCGGGCATCGCGATCGTCGAGGCAAAGGCCTTGCGAAGCACCGACAGGGCCGACTGGGGCGTGCCAGTGGGCGCGACAGCAGCAAACCATACGGGCACGTCGAGCATCGGAAAGCCCGATTCGACCAGCGTGGGCACGTCCGGGAGTTCCTGCATGCGCGTGCCCGTGCTGACCGCGAGCGCGCGCATGCCTTGCTTGACCAGCGGTACGCCAGTCGATGACCCGACCAGGGAAAAGGCGACCCGGCCCGACAGCAGGTCCACCCGCGCCTGAGCGGCACCCTGGTAGGGAACGTGGATGAACTTGACCCCTGCCGCGCTCGCCAGCACCTCGGTCGACAGGTGAGCGAGCGATCCATTGCCGTTTGACGCGTAAGCCAGTTCGCGCGTCTTGGCCAACTCGATGAACGACTTCATGTCCCGTGCGGGCACCGCCTCGGGGTTGGCAACCAACACGTTGGGAATGCTGCCCAGCATGCCGATCCAGCTGAAATCCTTGACCGGATCGTAGCCCGGTTTGTCATAGAGGACGTTGTTGATGGCAAGGATCGCTTGTCCGGCGATCAGGAGCGTGTGCCCGTCGGCGGGCGATCCCGCGACGTGGGCCGCGGCGATGTTGCCCCCTGCACCGGGCCGGTTTTCGACCACGACCTGCTGGTTGAGCGGTCCGGCCATCAGCTTGGCCAAGCCCCGCGTCATGATGTCGGTGGGACCGCCCGCTCCGAAGGGCACGATCAGCCGAACCGGTCTGGACGGAAAGGACTGGCTCCAGACAGGCAGCGTCGTCCATGCGGTTGATGCAGCGAGACCCGCACCCAGCAGGCGGCGGCGGGACGGCAGGGTTGATCGGTCGGTCATGGGAAGTTCCTCTCGCAATCGAAAGCGGGCAGTTTTGATAGGTCAACAGCACAATGATAACGATATCGATGGGTCATCAGCGCAGCCGGCGCCCGAGTCGGCTATCCTCGAGAAAACACTCAATCCGAATTTTCCATGGCCACCGACATTGAAATCGCCCAAGCTGCCACACTAAAGCCCATCGTTCCGCTCGCCTCCGACAGGCTGGGCATTCCCGAACACCTCCTCGAGCCCTATGGCCGCTACAAGGCCAAGGTCTCGCTCGAGTTCGTCGACCAGTTGCGCGATCGCCCGGATGGCCGCCTCATCCTGGTGACCGCCATCAGCCCGACTCCAGCGGGCGAGGGTAAGACCACCACCACGGTGGGCCTGGGTGACGCACTGAACCGCATCGGGCACCGCACGATGATCTGCCTGCGCGAGCCCTCGATGGGGCCGGTGTTTGGCGTGAAGGGGGGTGCAGCGGGCGGGGGCTACGCGCAGATCGTCCCGATGGAGGACATCAACCTTCACTTCACCGGCGACTTTGCCGCTATTGCCGCTGCGCACAACCTGCTCGCCGCACTCCTGGATAACCACATCCATCACGGCAACGCCCTCGACATTGATGTCCGGCGCATCAACTGGCGTCGGGTCATGGACATGAACGATCGAGCCTTGCGCCAGATCGTCGGATCCTTGGGTGGACCGGGCAACGGCTATCCGAGGCAGGACGGCTTCGATATCGTGGTCGCGTCTGAAGTGATGGCGATCCTCTGCCTGGCCGAGTCCCTGGACGATCTCAAGCGCAGACTGGGCGATATCGTGGTCGCCCACACCCGGGACAGGCGGCCGGTCACGGCGCGAGACCTGCGGGCGGAGGGTGCGATGGCCGTGCTGCTCAAGGATGCCCTGGCACCCAATCTGGTTCAGACGCTCGAGAACAATCCGGCCTTCGTACATGGCGGACCGTTTGCCAACATTGCCCACGGCTGCAATTCGGTCCTCGCCACCCGCACCGGACTGAAATTGGCCGACTTTGTCGTGACCGAAGCGGGATTCGGCGCCGACCTGGGCGCGGAAAAATTCATCGACATCAAATGTCGCAAGTCCGGTCTGCGTCCGTCGGCAGCGGTGATCGTCGCGACGGTGCGCGCGCTCAAATATCACGGCGGGGTGAAGCTCGATCAGTTGCGCGAGGAAAACCTCGAAGCGCTTGCCCGCGGACTCGTCAACCTCGAGCGCCATGTCGAGAATGTGCGCGACGTCTACGGCCTACCCTGTGTCGTCTCGATCAACCGCTTCGACGCTGATACGCCGGCCGAGCATGCCTTGATTGCTGAGAAAATGGCGGCCATGGCGGTGCCAGTGGTGACGGCCACGCATTGGGCGCACGGCGGGGCCGGGGCCGAGGAGCTCGCCCGAGTGGTGGTGAAACTGAGCCAAAGTCCATCGACGCTACGGTTTGTCTACGAGGACGACGACTCGCTCTGGACCAAGGCTGAAAAACTCGCGCGCTCGGTCTACCGTGCGGCCGGTGTGGTCGCCGATAGCAAGGTGCGGGAGGCGATCGACGATCTGCAGCGCGCGGGCTATGGCCACCTGCCGATCTGTGTGGCCAAGACCCAGAGTTCGTTCTCGACCGATCCCTCGGCTCGGGGCGCGCCGACCGGCCATACGGTGACGATTCGTGAGGTTCGGCTGAGCGCCGGCGCGGGTTTCGTAGTGCTCATCTGCGGCGATGTCATGACCATGCCTGGGCTACCGGCTCGGCCCGCAGCCGAACGGATCGACTGGGTCGATGGTAAGGTGGTTGGGCTTTTTTGAAGGAGTGTTCAAAATGAAAAACAAGCTCAAGATCGACATTGGCATCAGCGAAAAGGAGCGTAAGGCCATTGCCGACGGCCTTGGCCACCTGCTTGCCGACACCTACACGCTTTACCTGACCACGCACAATTTTCATTGGAACGTGACCGGGCCGATGTTTAACAGCCTGCACGCCATGTTCATGCTTCAGTACACCGAGCTCTGGAATGCGGTCGATCCGATCGCCGAGCGCATTCGCTCCCTGGGCCACGTGGCGCCGGGCTCGTATGCGGAGTTTTCCAAGCTGAGCTCGCTCCCTGATGCGCCGCCCAAGCCGCCCCGGGCGCTGCAGATGGTTGCGCTGTTGGCCGCCGGTCATGAGGGCGCTGCGCGCACGGCCCGGGGCTTATTTGCCCTGGTCAACAAGGCGTGCGACGAGCCGACGGCTGACCTGCTCACGCAGCGCATGACCGTTCACGAGCAGGCTGCCTGGATGCTGCGCGCCCTGCTCGAGGAGTGAGGTTCGCGGGGTCGGTGGTGCCCTGGGGGCGCCGCCGCGACCGCCGGCGCAGAGGGGGCAGTGCATGAGCGCGATGCAGTGGCTCGAGGCGGCGAGTTACACGGTGACCGTGATCGGTTTGCCCTTTGCCTTTTGGGTGTTCTGGATCCAGCAAAGGAAAGAGCGCGAGAACGAGGAGGAGGCGGCCTACCAGAGCCTCTCGGATGCCTATAACGAGTTTCTGAAGGTCACGCTCGCGCACCCCGATCTGCACTTGCGCTCGGCCACGCCACTCGCTGATCCCACGCCCGAGCAGATCGAGCGCATGCGCGTGATCTTCGAAATGCTGATCGCGCTGTTCGAGCGTGCCTATCTGATTTCTTGGCGCGACGACATGAGCGAGACCGAGCGGCGGCGGTGGAACTCGTGGGATGACTACATGCGGGAGTGGTGCCGCTACGAGGTGTTTCGCCTGGCCCTGCCCCTGCTCTTGAGGGGCGAGGATCCAGGCTTTGTGGTCTACATTCGAAGGCTGGCCGACGAAGAGGCTCCGGGCACCCGCTGATGCCAGAA
>JBIKTA010000350.1:0-3841 GCA_044348315.1 Burkholderiaceae bacterium
GCCCGAGTCGATCCCGGTGTCGAGGCAACTTTCCCGCACGCTCGACGAATTGATCGCTCGGCGGACCGATTTCCTGGCCGACTACCAGAACGAGGCCTGGGCAGAGCGTTATCGTGCGCTGGTCGCTCGGGTGCGCGTGGCCGAAGAGCGGCTCCTCGGTGTGTCGAGGCGTACCGATCAGCCGCTTGTCGAGCTGGCACTGACCGAGGCTGTGGCGCGCAATCTGGCCAAGCTGATGAGCTACAAGGACGAGTATGAGGTGGCCCGCCTCTATACGAGCGGAGAGTTTGCCAAGCAGCTCGCCGAGCAATTTGAGGGTGAGGTGCGGCTACATTTCCACCTCGCGCCGCCGCTTCTCGCTCGGCGTAACGAAAAAGGCGAACTCGTCAAACGGCGCTACGGCCCGTGGATGATGAGCGCCTTCCGCCTGCTGGCGCGGTTCAGGGGCCTGAGAGGTACGGCCTTCGACCCATTTGGCTACACCGACGAGCGGAAAACCGAGCGTGCGATGATCGACGCCTATCAGCAGCGTATAAGCAGCCTGATCGAGCGGTTGGATCGCACCCGACTGAGCACTGCAGTCGAGATCGCGAGCCTTCCAGAGCGGATCCGCGGTTTCGGACATGTGAAGGAGCGCGCGATCGAGCAGGTGCAGGCCGTCGAGCGCGACCTGATCGCCCGCTTCGATTCGATGATCGATGGGCAGATCGATCGTCCCAGACCGGGTGCGCAGGTCGAGCCCAGTCCGAGTCGGGTCTGAGGCCTGTCACACGCCCGCGCCCCCGTAGCGCTTACTGCCCGTCCGAGCGGACCCAGGCCCTGCGTGCCTGAGCGGGGGCCATGAAAACCAAAAGGGCTCTCCCAGGTGAACTGGGGAGCCCTTTTGGCAAGCCTTCCAGAGTATCCTCGGAGAGCTTGGCGGATCAAGCGCCTGAATTGGGCTCAGGCGCTGAGGGGGGCAAGCCCCCTCGCGCATCAGGCAGCTTTGCGGGCTGCAGCGGCGGCGGGACGCCCGTTGGCCTTGGTCGCCGCAGCGATGTTGGCCTCGGCCATCTCGGCAACCTGCTTGGTCGCGCGGCTCACCTGATCGAAGGCGGTGTTGGTGGCCGACACGGCGGACTTGACCAGCGTAACCATGCCTTCGCTGCCTGCGGGCGCATTGCGGGCCATCGTGTCGAGCGCGGCATGGAGTTGCTTGTTGCCGTCGGCCATCTGCTTCTCGAGCAGCTTGGTTAGCTCAGCGGAGGTCTCGTTCATGATTTCGTAGCAATGCTTGGCATACGAGGCATACTTCTCGGCTGCGGGCTGCACGACGGTGGTGGACAGGTCCGACAGGGACTTGACGTCCTTGGCGGCGAGCAGGCTCTTGGCCACCTCGGCATTTTCCTCAAGCGAGGAACGAGCCGCCTGCATGTTCAGCGAGGCGAGCTTCTCGAGGCCGTTGATCGACGCGATCGCTGCGGTTTGCATCATGTGCAGCGCGTCACGGTGAATTTGCATCATCTGTTCGGGCGTATTGATCATGACGGGTCCTTTGAATGGATAGAAGACGGAATGGGTGGTAGAGATGTGCATCTGGATTCTGATCGCACCGCAGCGTTTATTGTGCAGCGCAACAAATCAAAGTTTGCACGATTAGAAACTTCATGTCAAGTTGATGCTGCGTCGCAATATATGCGAATGCCGTATTTAAGTCCATGAATGATCTATGAAAACCGATTGTCCAATCCCGAGGTCAGGCTCTTCCGGTCGTCTTTTGACTCGGCGCAACAATTTTAACTGGGGCCTTGAATGAGCGTCTATGCTGCGCCCGCCATCCGCGCGGCATCGATTCCTCTGGCGTTTGTGCTGCTTTGGTCGACCGGGTTCATCGTGGCGCGGCTCGGCGTCCCCCACGGTCCGCCCATCGGGCTGCTCGCGGCGCGTTTCATCCTGACGCTCGTGGTGCTGACGCCCCTCATCCTGCTGGTCCGGGCGAAGTGGCCCACGCCTCGCCAGATGCTGCATCTGGCCTGTGCCGGGTTGCTCCTGCATGCCGTTTATCTGTCGGGCGTGTGGTATGCGATCTCGATCGGCATGCCTTCGGCGCTTTCGGCGCTCATCGTCAACCTGCAGCCCATCCTGACCGCCGTGGCTGTGGCGAGTGCAGGGCATGCGGTGACGGGTAGGCAGTGGACCGGGTTGGTGGCGGGGTTTCTGGGCGTGGTGCTGGTGCTCTCAGAACGGTTCGTCCTGGACGGATTGTCGGTTGCCAGCATGCTGGCTTGCGTCGCGGCGCTCCTTGGCATCACCGCGGGCACCCTCTACCAGAAGCGATTCGTCCCGTCCTTTGATCTGCGAACCGGTTCATTCATCCAGTACCTCGCTGCGGCGGTCGTCGTGCTCCCGATCAGCCTGCTCTTCGAGGACACCCCCTTTCACTGGAACCTCGAACTCGCGCTGGCGCTGGCCTGGGCGGTGCTCGCGCTGTCGATCGGCGCGATCTTCCTGCTGTTTCTGCTGATCGAGCGGGGTGAGGCGACCCGAGTCACTTCGCTGCTCTATCTCGTGCCGCCGACCACCGCGCTCATGGCCTGGCTGCTGTTCGATGAGCGCTATGGGCCGCTCGCTGCGGTCGGAATGATGTGCGCGGCCCTGGGCGTCTGGCTGGTGCAGCGGCGAGCCTGACCGAGGCGGGATGCTTGCCCGTCCGGTTATGCTTGCGCCGCACGGATCGTTGCAGCCGATCGGTTCAGGCGCGGCCGCACCGCTGCGCAGCCGATCCGATCCGACGCCCTTCTGGATTTGATTCGATTGAAAGGACCACCGATGCAAGGCAGCGAGGCCCGGGCCAGGGTGACCTCGAGACCGCGGGAGGCGTATCGACACTTTTTGTCGATCGCGTCCCGCTGGATGGACAACGATGTCTACGGGCACATCAACAATGTTGTCCATTACTCATTCTTCGACACGGTCGTCAATCGCTACCTGATCGAGTCGGGCGCGCTCGACATCCATCGTGGCGACGTGATCGGCCTCGTGGTCGAAACGGGCTGCCAGTATTTCGCGCCGCTCGCCTTTCCGGACATGATCGACGCGGGTCTGCGTGTCGAACGGATCGGCCGCAGCAGCGTGCGTTACGAGGTCGGTCTGTTTCGCGCCGGCGAACGGGAAGCCGCCGCACAGGGACACTTCGTGCATGTCTACGTCGATCGTGACAGTCGGCGACCCGTGGCCTTGCCCGATGCACTGCATCAGGCGCTTGAGCGGGTGCGTCCCGACTCATGAGCGGTCGAACTCGGGCGGCCGGCCGGCCCGCGCGGCGCGCAGCCCCCCGAATCCGATGACCCAGTTACTTAAGATCCTTTTCCGGAGCACTTGATGGACTATCCTCACAGCCACCGCCACGTCGATGATGCGATCATCGGTCGCCGTTCGATCCGCAAGTTTCTCAGTCAACCCGTTGAACGCGAAGTCGTCGAGGACATCCTGAGCGTGGCGCGTCGTGCGCCGTCCGGCACCAACACCCAGCCCTGGCAGGTCTATGTGCTGGCAGGCGAGCCGCTCAAGACGCTGTCGACACGCGTCCTCGAGGTTTTCAATGATCCGGTCGAGAACGAACGTCATCAGCGCGAGTATCTCTACTATCCCAAGGAATGGTTCTCGCCCTACATCGATCGTCGGCGCACTGTGGGCTTTGCGCTCTATGCCCGACTGGGCATTGCCAAGGGCGATCAGGCGCGGATGCATGCGCAGCACGCGCGCAACTTCATGTTCTTTGATGCGCCAGTCGGCCTCATGTTTGCAATCGACCGGCGTCTCGAGCAGGGCAGTTGGCTCGACTACGGGATGTTCATGCAGA
>JBIKTA010000351.1:0-3838 GCA_044348315.1 Burkholderiaceae bacterium
AAGGGCACGTCGAGGCGTTCTTCGACTGGGTGCAGGCGAGGCTCGAAGACAATGCGTTGCTACCGACGAATCGGCTCACGCAGGCACTGGCGTGCTGGATGGCAAGCGGCGCAACGGGTCCGGCAATGCGCTGGCATCGGTCGCCGCGTCGTTGCCGTACACAACTGGCGCCACGCTGTCCGCGGCCCACGAGGCTCTGCGCACTGCTCGTGTCGCCTGTGCGCCGGTGTCCGGCTTTCATCACGCCGGATACGCGCATGCCGGCGGCTTGCACGCCGCGATCTCGATCAGCACTGGGGCGACGGCAGTCAGGACATCATCGATCATCTCGGCATCGACTGGATCGATCACCGCAGCAGTGGCGAGCATGCGCCCGGGCCGTTTCGGTTCCCAGCCCAGCCGACGATCCACTTCCCTTTCAAGCAGCGAGAGCTGCGCGAACGAATTCCGGCCAGGGCCGATCGATCCAGTCAGGGTCGAGGCGCTCGAGAGACCGGGCCAATCGATTGAACTGAGGTGCTGTATCGCGGGTCAACGATTCGACCTTGCCCCAGACGGTCTCATCCCCAAACGGTCGATCGGGCCCGCCCGCTGCGCTCAGGCAAGTCCTGGCGACCCTCGTGCCGTCCGTCATCACAAAGCTGACTCGCGCCGGCCGGTCGTGGGCCCCTGGCATCTCCCCGAATGGTGCGAAGCGGACCTTCATCCTCAACGCTGCCACCTGTGGATTGGACAAGGACGCCGCCGAAAAGGCTTCAGGTCCGGCACTGCCATGGACATAAGTGGTTGCGGCGATGTGCTGCAGCGAGAATTTGGCGGCGAGGCTCGTGAGCGGATCCGGTTGGTCGAGGAAGAGCGCCAGGCGGTGGGTCTCGACGAGGAGCTCAAGGATCTCGCCATGGTGCGCGAGAACCGCAGGGCGAGCCGCCAGGACAGCCTCTACCGTGGAATGCGCATGCTGAATGCACGCATGAATCTTTGTGTAACCATCAAGGATGGCCCACGCCTTGCCGAGGCCCTCGGTCATGCTGGACCAGCGAGCCTCGCCCCTGAATTCGACACCCATCACATCGCTGGGCGTGCTCGCCAGCCCAGCGATCCCGCACTCGGCCCAATCGACTGACGTCATGCCGATCCAGGTCGCGGTGGCAGGCCATGCGTTCCAGACCAGTGCTCCGTCCAGATGATGTCGACGCGGACCGATCAGCGCCATGGAGATGGCGTTTTCGACCGCAGCGATGCATGACTGCGAGGGCAGTCGGCGGGCCAGCGCCGTCGCGATCGCCGCACCGATGCTATTGAATCGCGCGTGAACCCAGCCGCGTCCCTGGTCGGCCATCTCCGGAAAGCTCCAGGTCGCAGCGAATCGGGCGACCACCTCATAGGCGAGCGCGACGCATCCGAGGGTCCGCCGTACCGACAGACCTGCGGCCTCCGCCTCGGCAAGGAGCGCGGGAAGCACGTAGAGCCCAGCATGGCAGGGCACTGTTCGCCATCCCTCTTCAAGCTCATGCCAGACATCTGCGAGCGCATTGCCGATGGCGGCAGACTGCCGATCGATCCGAGGTGCACCCGTGCGAAACAGGGTGGCTTCCGCCATCTGCGCCCGACTGGTCAGCTTGCCATGGAATGCCTCGACCTCGGGTTCGTGCTGAGCCGCGATCATGCAGGCAACGCTGTCAGCAATCACCCTCGCCGAGCGGGATAGAACGGTGCTGGGCAACTCATCCATCGGGAATGCCGACGCCCAGCGCAGCAATTCGCGGTGGGATTCGTTCACCCGATCGGTCATCGCCTCGCCTTCAGCACTGGCGCCCGGATGGGTCATACAGTGGCAACAGGCGTCGCTGGTGAGCCGACCGCACCGGGTAGCCGCAACGGCGGCGCCGTCAATAGGAAGCGGCTCCGCCGCCTGGAACGAAGCCACTGCGCCAGGTCCTTGAGCCACCACAATTCACCGAGCGGGATACCGAGCTTGAACAGGCAATGATGATGAAGTGGCAGCAGTGACGAGGAGCCCGGAAGGGCGGGTGCCGGGAATCGCTCCACGGCATCGTTATCCGCAGCGATCGCCACGATCTGAGCGTCGGTGATCCAACGAAGCAGATCTGGATCGTTGCCGTCCAGTACCGCGCAGGAGTGCTTCAGGAACTCCGGGTCGGGCTGGTCGCCCATTTCCATCAGCACTTCGGCATACCCTGTGCGCAACAGCAGCATATCGCCCGGCTCGACGACCACCCCGTCCGCCTTCATGATGCCGGCCAGGGTCTGGTAGTCGACTGCCACACGCCTGCGCCCGAAGTGTTCGTGAAGATCGATCAGCACGCCACGCCCCTGAACGCAGGTGGTCGCGATCGAATCGATGCCGAGCCGATGTGCGCCGAACGGGCCCTCGCAGGCGGCCTGATCGTTCTCGTAGTCGACGGCACCGCGAATGTGCTCGCCGGCCCGGTAACCGTTGTAATAACAAATCTCGGCGACGCCGTCGCCGTCTGCATCGAAACGCGCACCAATGTGGGAAAACGCATCCCACTGCGTCGAGAACTGCAGACAGAGGTGGACCTGATCATCACACATGACATCGGTCGAGCGCTTATCGATCCGATCGAGCGGGAAATTGATCTGCGGCAGGCCATCTCGCTCCGTCGCGCTCACCCTGGGCGGCTGCCGCCGGGGGTTGACGGCGCGACCTGGAATGTTGAGCGGCAGGCTCAGACAGAAGGATCGTCCCTCGATCACCTCAGCCACGCCTTGCAGGACTTTGTCGGCGGTGAGCAAGTTCAGGCGGCCCGCCTGATCGTCCGGCCCGAAATCTCCCCAGTTGGAGCCATCGGGTCTGTTGTGCCAGCGTCGAATCATCATTGTCTCTGCATGCAAGGGCTGAGATCGGGCGACTCAGTCGAGCTTGATCTGCGCTGCAGCGACGACCTTGGACCACTTGTCGACCTCGCTGCGCATGAATGCACCGAAATCGCCCGGGGTGCTGCCGACGACCTCGTAGCCCATGCCATTGAGCCTGGCGCGGACCTCGGGTTGCTGAAGGACAGCGCGAACCTCGTTGCTGAGCCGTTCAACGATTTCGGCTGGAGTCCCGGCCGGAGCAAGAAGTCCAAACCAGGCGATGACATTGAAACCCTCCAGCCCTTTGGTTTCACTGAGCGTCGGCAATCGGCCCCCCGCCACCAAAGGCGTGCGCTCCGGCCCGCTGGTGGCAATGGCGACGAGCCGTCCCTGCTCGGCGAAGCTCATCGACGATGAATTCTCGAACATCAGCGATACCGTCCCCGCGAGCAGATCGTTGAGCGCCTGGGCTGCGCCCTTGTACGGCACATGCAGCAGCTCGACCCCGGCCCTGACTTTCAGCAACTCGCCCGCCAGATGATTGGCGCCCCCGGCGCTGTGCGAGGCAAAGCTCAACGCCTTGGGATCGCGCTTGGCGAGCGCGATGATGTCATCGACCGACTTGACCGGCACCGACGGATGCGCCATCAGCACAAACTGCTGACGCATCATCTGGGAGACAGGCGCAAAATCCTTCAGCACATCAAACGGGATGTTCCGGTACAGACTCGGGTTGGTGGTCATGGGCGTTGCCGCGACCAGCAGGGTGTAACCATCCGGCGTGGCGCGCGCCACGAACGCACCGCCGATGTTGCCGCCGGCACCGGGTTGGTTGTCCACAAGCACTGGCTGACCCAGTCGAGGGGCGAGCTGCTGCCCGATGATCCGACTGACCGCGTCCGTGCCACCCCCGGCCGGATAGGGAACGACGAAGCGGATGGGCTTCATCGGATAGGGCTGGGCGGCGGCAGGTCCGCTGGCTGCAAGAAACGCAGTG
>JBIKTA010000352.1:0-3837 GCA_044348315.1 Burkholderiaceae bacterium
TCATCGTCGCAAAGACGGGATGCTGGATCGACACGCGGGTGAACCACATCGAGCTTGTCCTGGGCGTTCAGTCGGTGATGCGTGCCCGCGCACCCGGGCTCAGCTGGCCGAGATTTTGGCGGATGATCTGATCGCCAGCGTTGAGACCCGAGCGAATCTCGGCCACGCCGATAAAACCGCCTGGCGCGCTCGCCGATTCGTCGATCAAGCCGGTTTCGACGGATCGTTCGACGATGCGGCCGTTTTCGATCAGATAGACATGGCGCTGGCTGCCGCGCTCGCGCAGGGCCGAGAGCGGCACCAGCAGCAATCCATCCCGCTCATCAACGGTGAGGCTCCCCTGGGCAAACATCCCGGCGCGCAGCCGCTCATCGACCTTGTCGAGACCGAGGTAGACGGTGACCGAGCGGGTGCCGGCTGCAGTCGAGGGATTGATGCGCAGCACGCGGGCCGAGCTTGGTTGCGCCATCCCTTCGATCCGAATCTGGGCGCGCTGTCCAATCTTGACCGAGGCGATTTCCGAGGCGGGCACCGCAGCCTCGAGTTCGATACGACTCAAATCGACGATCGATACGATGCGACCGTCGGGCGAGATCTTTTCGCCGGGTTGCACGAAGCGCTGGGCAACGATCCCGGTCATGGGGGCGAGAATGCGTGTGTCAGCCAGTGCCTTGCGAGCTTGTGAGAGCAGTGCCTCGGCACCGTCGCGCGCGGCAGCGGCGACCTCGACCGCCGATTGGGCGTTGTCGAAAGCGTTTTGTGAAATGAAAGCTTTGTCCAGCAGCCTCGCGTTGTTTTCCAGCGTCCTGCGGGCTTGGTCGAGTTGTGCCTGGGCCGAGCGCAGCTGCGCGGTCCGCTCGTTGACGCGCAGCTCGAAATCGGTCGGATCGATCCGGGCCAGCAGTTGACCCGCTGACACGCTCATGCCCTCGCGAACCGGGATGTCGAGGACGTCGCCCGCGACCCGGGCGCGGACCAGCGTCTGGGCGCTTGCGGCAAGCGTCCCGGTCACCGGGAGTGTGCGCGTGAGCCGACCCGACTCGATCCGCAGCATGTCTGCCCGGGCAAGCTCGACGACGGGCTCGGTCGGCCCGCTGGAAGCAGGTGCGCCCGTGCGTCCCTGCGCGGGCGGAGCGGACAGGCGGGTTGAAAGCAGGTACCAGGCGGCCGCGGCGACCCCTAGCGCGAAGAGCGCGATGACTGTGAGACGGGTGCTTCGTTTCATGTCGGATCGGCCGCCTGGATGATCAGGCCCCTGAGAACCATGTCGATGTGGGCCGTGAGCATGCGCTCATTCGAAATCGGGCAGATGTCGGCGCAACACGGCTGGATCGAGTGGTTCCAGATCGCCCTCAGGACCAGAGGCGACAGGAAGAGCTGCGCGCTGGCCTCGGCGTCGATGGCCCTGAACTCGCCTGATCGCATGCCGCGTTCGATGATTCCAGCCAGTAATTGGTGGTTGGGTAGTGTGACTTCGTCGTGGAAAAAACGGGCAACATCGGGGAAATTGCCGGCTTCGGCAACGATCAGCTTTGCGATGCCGGCGAGCTTGGTTTCGCCGACGCGCGCCCACCAACCCAGCAGGAAACGCCGCAGCAGCTCGGCACTCGAGGCGCTTGACACCGTGACCTCGCGCCGGAACTCGTCGATCAGCGGGATGATGTTTTCCCGCACGACCGCCATGAACAGCTCGTCCTTGCCTGCGTAGTAGAGGTAGAGCGTGCCCTTGCTCACGCCTGCGCGGGCGGCGACATCGTCGAGCCGGGTCGCGGCAAAACCGCGCTCGACAAAGCAGTCGAGCGCAGCCGCAAGCAGCTCAGCCGGGCGCCGCTCCTTGCGGCGCTCCCAGCGCGGTGATCGTTCAGGTGAAAGCATTTCCATGCTGGTCTCAAAGTGACTGACCGGAAAGTAATTTATTATATACGTTTGATTACATATTTTTCACGATTCGGCTGGGGGCGTCCGCCCCGCGCTGATATTGTTTGACCTCATGAAAAGCCGATCGCGTTTGGTCGACCGGCCTGAAAGAGGAGCCCTGAAATGCGACGAGAAAAATTGCTTCCGGTTGCCGCGCTTGCCGTCCTGCTCGCCTTGCCGGCGACGTCTCGCGCCTCCGAGCCCTTTTGGGGCGCCTTGTTTGGTGCGGGGGCCGGCGCCTTGCTTGGCAAGGCGATCGGCGGTGACCATGCCGCAGTGGTCGGGGGTCTGCTCGGTGCAGCTGTGGGCGCGAGTAGCAGTGCACGCGGCGACGTCGCGGTCCATGGCTACGCTTCCGTACCGGTTGCGCCCGGGGTGGGCTATGGCGTGGGATACGGCGTGGGATACGGCGTGGGCTATGGTCCGGTGGTCCCGGCCCAGCCCTACACCTGGGCCTATCCCGCTCCTCCGGTCGTCTACGCGCCCCCGGTCGTGGTGAGCCCGCCCGTGGTGTACGCGCCGCCCCGCGTCTATGCTCCAGCGTATGCGCACACGCCCCGCGTCTATGTTCCGGCCTACGCGCACACGCCTCGCGTGATCGTGACACCCCCGCCGGTCTACGTGCGGCCTCGTCATGCACCTGCACCCAGCGTCCACTATCACGTCTATCCCGGTGGTGCCCAGGTCGAGCGCGCCCGCGCGCCTCGCGAGTATCGTCGCAGTGACGGTTACCAGAGGGGGGACGGTTACCGGGGCGGGTACGTCAGGGGCTGAGCCGCTTTGCGCCTGACCGTTCTCGGTCAGGCGTCTCGAGTGTCGATCAGGCCGTCCAGTCGATCCAGCCGCCCCAGGCGGTCAGCAACACGATCGCACCAAAGACGATCCGGTACCAGGCAAAGGGAATGAAATTGTGGGTCGCCACATAGCGCATCAGCCAGTGCACGCAGGCGAGCGCGCTCAGGAAGGCCACCACCAGGCCGACCAGGAACATCGGCAGGTCGGCCGCCTCAAGCAGGGCGCGATGCTTGAATAGGTCGTAGAAGCCGGCTCCGACCAGGGTCGGGACCGCCAGGTAGAAGGAAAACTCGGTGGCCACGGGCCGTGACAGGCCAAACAGCATGCCGCCGATGATGGTCGCCCCCGAGCGACTGGTGCCGGGTATCAGTGCTAAAGCCTGAGCAAGCCCCAGTTTCAGTGCATCGCTGGGGCCGATCCTGTCGACTTCGCGGATCCTGACCAGATGAGGGCGCGCGCTTGCGCGCTTTTCCGCCCAGATGATGACAAAACCTCCCAAGATGAAGGCCGTTGCGACAGGTACCGGGTAGAAGAGGTAGGCCTTGATCTGGCTGGCGAAGATCAGTCCGAGCAGCGCGGCCGGAATGAAGGCGATCAGGATATTGGCCGCAAAACGCTGCGCCCGCGGGTCGCGGCGCAGCCCCACCAGCGTTTGCGTGAAGCGGGTCCGGAAATAGACGATTACCGCGCACATGGCGCCGCTCTGGATCGCCACGTCGAAGACCTTGGACTTGTCTCCGGTCATACCCAGCAGGCTGCCCGCGAGGATCAGATGGCCCGTGCTTGAGATCGGCAGGAACTCGGTGAGACCTTCGACCAGTCCCATCAGTGCAGCTTTGACCAGCAACGGGAGCGCGATCAGCAGCTCGAACATCATCACACTCCCTGGGTAGGGCAGGATCGGGCCGGGTACGCTCCCGAACGCCTTGTGAACAACAAATCCCAGACGCCGTGACCGAGTTGCACACCCCGGTTCTCGAACCGAGTGAGCGGGCGCCAGGCCGGTCGGGGTGAAAAGCCCTGGCAGTCTTCAGGCTCATCGGCCAGGTGCACCGGCCCGGAGGTATTTTCGAGCAGGGGTTCGTTCCCAAGCACTTCCAGCATCCGGACCGCGTAGGGTGCCCA
>JBIKTA010000353.1:0-3831 GCA_044348315.1 Burkholderiaceae bacterium
GGATTGATCGCGATCGCTGCCCGGGCGGCGTTGATGATGTCCCAACGTCCGCCATAGTTGGCGGCGATGGTCAGGGTCAGCCTCGAATTCTCCAGGGTCCGCTTTTCGGCATCGACAATCAGCGCGCGCAACCTGGGCTCGAAAGCGGACAGATCACCAATGACCTTCAGTCGAACGCCATTACGATCGAGCTGCCCCACCTCCCGCTCGAGCGCCGATACAAACAGTCGCATCAGCACGCCCACCTCATCCTGCGGGCGTCGCCAGTTTTCGGAGCTGAAGGCAAAAAGCGTCAGGTACTCGACCCCCCGTGCGGCACACGCCTCTACGATCGTGCGCACGGCCTCGACGCCACGGGCATGCCCGGCCACCCTGGGCAGCCGGCGGGCAGTCGCCCAACGACCATTGCCATCCATGATGATCGCGACATGCCGGGGGACTAACCCAACCGACGGAATCGAGAGGGTGGAACTGGTGAAGGGGCGCGGGGCGATCATTTGTAGCAGTGCGAACGAAGACTGCCGGCGTCAGACAACTGAGCTCATACAGTCATGATCTCCTGTTCTTTACCGGCGAGCAATTTTTCCACCTCGGCAATGTGACGATCAGTCAATTTTTGGATGTCGTCCTGCGCCCGACGTTCATCATCCTCTGAAATCGCCTTGTCCTTCAGGAGTTTTTTAAGCTGTTCGTTGCCATCACGCCGCAGATTGCGGATGGCCACCTTGCCGTGCTCGGCCTCGGTGCGGGCAACCTTGGTCATCTCGCGGCGACGTTCCTCCGACATAGGGGGCATCGGCACGCGCAGCACCTCGCCCATGGCAATCGGATTGAGGCCCAGATCGGACTCACGAATGGCCTTGTCAATCGCCGCGCCCATCTTTTTCTCCCAGGCTTGAACGCCCAAGGTCCGGGCATCGAGGACGGTGACATTGGCAACCTGGTTGATCGGTACCTGACTGCCGTAGTAATCGACCGTGAGGTGGTCGAGCAGGCCAGCGTGGGCCCGACCCGTTCGGATCTTGCTGAAACTGGTCTTGAGCGCGTCGATTGACTTGCTCATTTTCTGTTCGATGGATTGCTTGAGGGGCGCCACGCTCATGAATGACTCCTAAGACTGATCAGGCAAAGACCAGGGTACCTTCATCCTCACCCTGAACCACCCGGCGCAACGCGCCTTCCTTGAAGATCGAAAAAACCTTGAGGGGCAAACGCTGATCCCGGCACAGGGCGAACGCCGTGGCGTCCATGACCTTGAGTTTGCGGTTGATCGCTTCGTCAAAGCTGATTTCGAGATAGCGGGTTGCGGAGGGGTCTTTCTCGGGATCAGCGGTGTAGACGCCGTCGACCTTGGTGGCCTTCAGCACGATTTCAACGCCCATCTCAGCGCCGCGCAAGGCGGCGGCGGTGTCGGTCGTGAAGAAGGGGTTGCCGGTGCCGGCGGCGAAGATCACCACCTTCCCTTCCTCGAGATATCGAAGCGCCTTGGGGCGAATGTAGGGCTCAACCACCTGCTCGATTTTGAGCGCTGACTGGACCCTCGACACCACCTTGTGACGACGCAGGGCATCCTGGAGGGCGAGCGCGTTCATGACTGTCGCGAGCATCCCCATATAGTCGGCGGTGGCACGGTCCATCCCCGCCGCCCCGCCGGCTACGCCACGGAAGATATTACCCCCGCCAATTACGATCGCGAGCTCAACCCCCATCCCGACCACCGTCGCGATCTCATGACACATGCCCTCGATGGTGGCGCGATTGATGCCGAATGCATCTTCGCCCATCAGGGCCTCACCCGACAATTTGAGTAGCACCCTCCTGTACCTCGGCCGAGGTACAGGAGCGGACTGCGACGACGGATCACCCATCTAAGAATGTCTCCTGTGAGAAAGCACCCTCACCTTCTCAGCATACAAGGTGTCCGGCGCCGGATCAGAAACTGAGACGTCTCGGAGAAGGCGGCCGATAACCGGCACCGGGATCGGTTGTCAAATTTCAGCGGGCCGCCGCGGCGGCAGCCGCCTGTGCAGCGACCTCGGCCGCGAAATCGGTCTCGCGTTTTTCGATGCCCTCGCCCACCAGATACAGCGCGAACGCGTCGATGCGAGCCTTGCGACTGCTGAGCATCTGCTCGACGCTCGCCTTGTCATCCTTGATGAATGGCTGACCCAGGAGCGTGACCTCCTTGATGAACTTTTGGATCGTACCCTCGACCGTCTTGGCAACGATCTCAGGCGGCTTGCCCGACTCGAGGGCCTTCTCGGTCGCGACGCGGCGCTCGGTCTCGATCAGATCGGCCGGCACACCCTCGGCCGACAAAGCCTTGGGCTTGCGGGCAGCGATGTGCATGGCCAAGTCCTTGGCGAGCGCTGCATCGCCACCGATAACGTTCACCAATGCACCAATCTTGGCACCGCCGTGCACGTAGGCCGCAATCAAGCCCTCCGTCTCGAAGCGCTGAAAGCGACGAATGGAGAGATTCTCGCCGATCTTGCCCACGAGCGCCGTGCGAACCGCCTCAACGGTCGAGCCCTCCATGGAAAGCGCTGAGAGCGCCGCCACATCGGCAGGATTCTCCGACACGATCAAGGCCGCAAGACGGGCAGCAAAGGCATTGAAATCGTCGTTTTTGGCAACGAAATCAGTCTCGCAGTTCAGCTCGAGCAACGCGCCTTTCTTGCCGTCCGGGGTCACGTTGATCGCAACGATGCCCTCCGCCGTGACACGGGCAGCGGCCTTGCTCGCCTTGTTGCCCAGGCGCACACGCAGCAGTTCTTCGGCCTTGGCCATATCGCCAGCGGCCTCGGTCAACGCCTTCTTGCACTCCATCATCGGAGCATCGGTCTTTTCGCGCAGGGCTTTGACCATGCCCGCGGTAACTTCAGCCATCATCTTTCTCCGGAAATGCTCAATCGTTCTCGGGGCCGCCATCGACCTCGATGAACTCTTCCTCGCTGGCAGCCTTGACAACCTCCTGCAGCGCAGCACTGCGGCCCTCGAGAATCGCGTCAGCCGCACCACTTGCGTACAAGCGGATCGCCTTGCCGGAATCATCGTTGCCGGGAATGACATGAGCAATGCCCTCCGGCGAGTGGTTGGTATCGACCACCCCAACAACCGGAATACCGAGCTTGTTGGCCTCGGTGATCGCGATCTTGTGGTAGCCGACATCGACCACGAACAAGGCGTCTGGCAGCCCACCCATGTCCTTGATGCCGCCAAGACTACGATTGAGCTTTTCGAGTTCGCGTGCGAAGAGCAGGGATTCCTTCTTGGACATCCGCTCGACACCCCCCTCGGCCACCGTCGCCTCCATGTCCTTGAGACGCTTGATCGACGACTTGACTGTCTTGAAATTGGTGAGCATGCCGCCGAGCCAGCGCTGATCGACGTAGGGCATGCCGCACCGTGCGGCTTCCTCGGCCAGGATCTCGCGGGCTTGGCGCTTCGTGCCGACAAACAAGACCGAGCCGCGATTGGCCGAGAGTTGCCTGAGGTACTTCATTGCCTCGAGGTAATTCTCAAGCGTGCGCTCGAGATTGATGATGTGGATCTTGTTGCGATGGCCATAGATATACTGGGCCATCTTGGGGTTCCAGAAACGCGTCTGGTGGCCGAAATGGACTCCGGCCTCAAGCATCTGCCGCATGGTGGCGGACATGGCATTCTCCGACTGTGGGTTGGGTCTGACGCGCCATCCCGTCGTCAACAGCGTCGCATCGCGATCTCTCGATGCCGACGCCTACTGACACCCTCGTCCGGTGGCGCGCGCTTCTCGTATGATCGGACCTCGCCCAGCACCTGACGAATCGTCAGACCCAAAAGTGAAGC
>JBIKTA010000354.1:0-3822 GCA_044348315.1 Burkholderiaceae bacterium
CCGCTCGATGCGGTCCTGCTCGACCTTGAGCTTCGGATCGGCGACCGCTTGCTCAAGGGTGTCGTGGTCGAGAAAAAGGTAGCGGCGAAAAAATACGAAGACGCGATCGCCGACGGAAATAGCGCGGTCCTGCTCGAAGCGATCGAACCGGGCCTCTTCACCATGAACGTCGGCAACCTGCTCGCGCGGGAAACGGTGACGATCACGTTTCGCTACGCCATGCTGCTCCGCTGGACCGGCGACCGATTGCGAATCTTCCTGCCGACCACGATTGCGACGCGTTATGGCGCTTCCGTCCACATGCCCCATCACACTCCAGTGGCGTCGCTGTCGGTCGAAAACCAGTTTACGTTACGTTTCGAGGTGCTCGGCGCGCTGCGCGACGCCCAATTCTCCTGCCCTTCACACGCCATCGAGAGCGAGCAGTCGTCCGAAAGCACCGTGCTTTTGCTGAGCGAGCCGCACGCGGTCATGGATCGTGACTTGATCCTCGAGGTGACGGCCCTGGAGGCCGAGCGTAGCCTGGTCCTGTGTGGGCAGGATGGGGATGGCATCGCCGCCGTGGCGATCTTCCAGCCGCGCTTCGCCGGGGGGCGACAGCCCCAGCCGTTGAAGCTTGTCATCGTCATCGACTGCTCGGGCTCGATGGAGGGGGACTCGATGGCGCAGGCGAAAAATGCCGTTGAAATCATTCTTGGCCGGCTTCAACCGGACGACCGGATCGGGCTGATCGCGTTTGGCAGCGAAGTCTTTACGTTGTCGCAGCGGCCGATCGCATGTACCCGGCACGGCCTCGCCAGAGCGCAACGGTTTGCCAGCGAGCTCGACGCGAACCTGGGCGGTACCGAGATCGGAAAGGCGCTTCGCAAAGCCTACACGGTCGCAGGCAGCGACGATTCGGCCGACATTCTCCTAGTGACCGACGGTGGGGTCGCCGATTGGGCGCCCGTTGTCGCCAAAGGGAAGAAATCGGGCCATCGGATCTTCACGGTCGGCGTCGGGAGCGCAGTGTCCGAGGCATTCCTTCGCGAACTCGCATCCTCGACGCACGGACAGTGCGAACTCGTTTCGCCGCGAGAGGACATGTCCGGGGTCATCGTCCGCCAGTTCGAGCGGATGCGCGCGCCCCGGGCGAACCGTATCGACATTCGGTGGCCGGACGGCGCAACGCAAATTGCGCCCTCGCGGCTGGGACCGGTTTTTGCGGGGGATGCGGTGATCGCCTGCGCGCGCTTCGATCGATTGCCGGAACACGGCACCGTGACCCTCGAGGTCGAGACAACCGACGGCGACGCCGACCGGCGGGCCTTGCCTTTTCCATCACTGAAAGCGTGTCAGGACCCCGGCGGCCCGTCCACGGTGGCTCGCCTCGCGGCAGCAGCCCGGATGAAGGGCTTGAGCCAATCGGCCGGATCCGAACTGGCGCTCCGCTATCAATTGATCAGTCCCTGGACCCACTGGCTGGTGCTTGCGCCCCGGGCCGACGAGGAAAAATCTCTCGACATGCCGGAGCTGAGGAAAGTTCCCCAGACGCTCGCGGCAGGCTGGGGGGGAGCGGGCAGCGTGCATGCCGCGGTGATGCGGGCTCCGTCCGCCGCGGGCGCACCGCACCTGATGTTCAGCTACACCTTCGAACCCGGCCTCATGTTGTCCATCGACGACGAGGAATTCGGGCAGGCGCTCCGGGACTATCTCCCTGTGCCCGAACAATTGCGACGCAAGCCAGACCAGGCGCCCCCTGCCCTGCCGGCTGCCTATCAGCGGCTGGTCGAGCTCGTCGACGCCGAACCTGACCGCCTGAGCCGAGATGGCGCGCTTGGCCTGCTGCGGCAGTCCGGGCTGGATTCCAGCTTTCAGGCTCTGCTCCGGGATGCCGCTGACCTGGAGGTCAACGTCGATGTCGTGGCATCGATCATCCTCTATCACCTCCTCGACGGCCCGGTGAGCGAGCGCCTATCTGAAGCCGCTCATTGGGCGTTCTGTTCGTTGCGGAATCAGGCAGTCGAGGATTCGGATGATCTGCGCTCCGTGGCCGAACAGGCCGACCAAGCCGCCCACATGATCAGTGCGCTGAGCGGGCGCAATGGCCTCATTGGACCATCTCTCGTGCAGGCTCTGAAACGCTCGGCGAGCATTCTGCCGATGCTCAAACACATCGAAGAACTGACCCAGCGGCCCAAGGCGCACCTGATGCGAACCTGAGGGCGTTCCTGTTCATACTTTCTCGCGCGTCAGGCGCTCCGCGTAGGAGATGCCGATGGCAGACAGTACAAACGTGAAGTGGATGACCGCCACCATCGTCACCGCCTGAGTGTTCTCCGGGCTGAGGTCACCGCTCAGGTAGGTCTTCAGCGCGTGCACGCCCGAAATGGAAATGATCGCGAATGCGAGCTTCAACTTGAGGTTGTAGGTGTTGACGTGGTCCAGCCAGTCGGGCTTCTTGATGTCCGCCCGCTCGAAGTGCCCGGTTGTCACGAAGAGCGAGACACCGGCCAGCGCCACCACCCAGACGAGCTGCGCCACCATGGTCATGTCGACCAACTCGAGCACCTTGATGATCAGGTCGATCTTCTGGAGATCGGTGAACAGCAGTGAACTCATCAGCTTGTAGGTTTCCAGCGCGAACTTGCCGAGGATGCCGAAGATGATCGCAACGAGACCCACGTAGAAGAACAGCATCATGAATCGCAGGCCGTAGAGGAGCGACCCGACTCCTGAGAGCATTTTTTCCATTTTCATTCGCCTTGAGGCAGAGGGGCTCATCTTCGAGCCGAGATAACTCGGCGGCATCAATCCGGCCCGGTGGCCAATCCACCCGGCCGGGCAGGACGTTTGCTGGCGCGGCATTCTAACCGTGGCGGCGCAGGCCCCACCACGCTCGGGTCAATGGCTGTGGTCGTCTTGGTATTCTGCGGGCCACTGCACAGATTTCCTGCCACTCATCCATTCGCGCCGGAGCGTCACGTTGTACGTCATCGATCTCACCCACTACCTCGACACGAAGGGCGCAATCGCCCCGGAGCGCGGCGCTGCCTGGCATGCGGCACCCTGGGTCAGGTGTCGAACTGGCAGGAATCGTTCTGGGATCTGCGTTCGGGCGCACCATCGGACTAAGTGATGCTGCGCCGAGCCCTGCTGGCTCCCCTTGTGTATGCGCATGACCATCCCGCAGGGTCTGCAGTCATGCTCATCGCACCGAACCGCTCACTCGCTACGGACGCCCTCGACCTCGCGCGCCCGCGCGCTGACATAGCCGCCAAGTCCTTGGTGCGCCTGGCGTTCTGGCGAGTCGTTCGGTCGGATACCGTCAGAAATACCGTCAAAGCGAGAACATCCAGCACTGGCGCGGGTTTCCAGGCAATTCGAGCAGCGGGCATCTGTCGAGATCTATCGAGGTCTATCGGGTCCGACAACGGTGTCTGCAACTCGCTGACCGCACGCTCGCCCGCTGATGACAACGGCACGCACAATACCGTCAACGGTACTGCTATGTCATTGTTCGGATTCGCCTTTCTCTTGATCCTGATACCGTCATGTGCCGGAGCCTGGGATCAGAGCAGCCAACAGCCCGTGGCGTCGCTGCGCTTGCTACCGGATCTACATCCGCTCGATATGCGAGTGGATCCTCTCGACGATGTCCTCAAAAGACGGTTGGCCCTGGTAGTACAGCGCCGCAGTTCTGGCATATTCGGCCGCAAAAGCTCGACGCCGTGACTGATCGGCCAACACGAACGCCGGATTGCGCGCGATGACGAGTTCATCCGCTGCGCGAAACCGCTGTCGCTTGTGCGCCTCGTAGGCCGGCGTGCCAATGAACTCGAG
>JBIKTA010000355.1:0-3819 GCA_044348315.1 Burkholderiaceae bacterium
TAATCATCGCTGCAGCTTCTGCATCATCCCGTCCATGCGGGGTGATCTGGTCAGCCGCCCGATCGGCGAGGTGCTTCGAGAGGCTCAGGCACTCTTTTCGGCAGGCGTGAAAGAACTGCTTGTGGTATCCCAGGACACCAGCGCCTACGGTGTGGACGTCCGTTACCGGAGCGGTTTTGTCGACGGGCGCCCGGTTCGCACCCGGCTGCTCGAGTTGGCAAAAGAACTGGGCGCGCTGGCGCGTGCGCACGGTGCCTGGGTGCGCATGCATTACGTCTATCCGTATCCGCACGTCGACGAACTCCTGCCGCTGATGGCCGAGCATCACGTGCTTCCCTATCTCGATGTGCCCTTCCAGCACGCGCACCCGCGCATCTTGAAATTGATGAAGCGGCCGGCGAGCGGCGAGCGCAACATCGAACGGGTGAGGGCATGGCGCGCCATTTGTCCCGAGGTGACGATACGCAGCACCTTCATTGCGGGCTTTCCGGGCGAGACCGACGATGAGTTCGAATATCTGCTCGACTTCTTACAGGAAGCCGAGCTCGATCGGGTGGGCTGTTTTGCCTATTCCCCGGTCGAGGGCGCCACGGCCAATGGGCTGCCGGATCCTGTGCCCGACGAGATTCGAGCTGAGCGCCGCGAGCGTCTGATGGCCCTTCAGAGCGATATCTCCAGGCGCAGGCTCGAGCGCTACCGAGGTCAGACCCTGCAGGTGCTTGTTGATGGCATCGAGGAAGGCGAGGACGGCGCGTACGCGGTGGGTCGGAGCCAGATGGATGCCCCCGAGATCGACGGCGTGGTGCGATTTGGGGGTTCCGGTCGCCTGCCGATCGGTGATTTCGTTCAGGTGCTGATCACCGACAGCGATGATCATGACCTGTTGGGTGAACGCGTCGATCCGGTCTGAACAGTCCTCGCGGCAGTGCGTTACGGTGGAGGGCTTGTCGCGGCAGGCCTGGGGCTGAACAGCCGCAGCACCGCGTCGAGGCCGCAGTGGTTGATGGCGTGACGCGTTGCGCTGCGCACGTTGGGTTTGGCCTTGTAGGCGACTGACATCCCGGCTGCGGCCATCATGAGGAGATCGTTTGCGCCGTCACCGACCGCGATCGACTGGGCAGGCGTGCAGCCGATGTGTGTGCAGGTCTCGATCAGCGTGCGCCGTTTGACCTCGGCGTTCACGATTTCGCCCAGCAGCCGACCGGTCAGTCGACCGTCGCGTACTTCGAGGACGTTCGCGCGGCAAAAATCAATGCCCAAGCGCGCGCACAAGCGGTCCGTGAACCAGGTGAATCCGCCCGACACCAGCAGCAGTTTGAGCCCGGCCATCTTCAGCGATTCGAGCAACCGTTCGGCTCCGGGCGCGACCTGCAGACGCTCATTCCAGACGCGCTCGAGCGCGCTTTCGGGCAGACCTTCGAGTAACGCTACCCTTCGCCTGAGGCTGTCGTCATAGTCGCTCAGCTCGCCACGCATCGCGGCCTCAGTAATTGCTGCGACCTCGGCCTTGCAGCCGGCAAAGTCGGCCAGCTCGTCCACGCACTCGATGGTGATCAAGGTCGAGTCCATGTCGAAGGCGGCGAGCCGGTAATTCGTGAGTTGCTGGCTGGGCTCGATCCACTCGGCGTCGACTCCCGCGTCGTGCTCGATGACGCCGATGACTGCCGGGTCGACGGACATCTCCCGCCAGATTGCATACACGGCATCCGCTTGATCCGGCGGGCGACCCACCCGCCGACTGACGGTGGCAATCTGATCCGGGGACAGCGCCGGGTGCTGGATCAGGAGTTCAGGCACGTGCGCGCTCGACCTGGGGGGACTGGAGGGCTCCGATGATCTCGCGCAGCAGGCGCAGCCGGGCATCGAGATCGGGTGTCTGCACGGTAAAGCGGATACGGTCGGGACCACTCATTCGGGCGTCCTTGCGCCGCTGGATCAGCGCGATGATGCGCGCAGGATCGATGGGCGGCTTCGGCACGAAGCCGATGACAATGGCTTCAGCGGCCGCATCGATACGGGCGATGCCGATTGCCGAGCCCATCAAACGAAGCCTGTGCGTTTCGATCAGGGCCCGAGCGGGCTCGGGCAGCCGACCGAACCGATCGATCAGCTCTTCTTGAAGTGCGCGGAGTTCGTCCTGCGATCGGGCGCTTGCCAGCCGCTTGTAAAGGCTCAGCCTCTCGTGAACGTCATGGCAATAATCGGCGGGCAGCAGCGCCGGCACATGGAGCTTGATTTCGGTGGTGGCACCCAGCGGCGTCGTCAGGTCGGGCTCGCGGCCATCCTTCAGCGCCCGGACCGCTTCGTTCAACATATCGGCATAGAGCGCGAAGCCAACCTCTTGAATGTCGCCAGATTGGGAATCACCGAGAACCTCGCCCGCGCCACGAATCTCGAGGTCGTGCATGGCCAGGTAGAAGCCCGAACCGAGTTCCTCCATCGCCTGAATCGCATCGAGCCGTTTCTTCGCATCGCGGGTGATTGCAGATTCGTCGGCGATCAGCAGGTAGGCATAGGCCTGATGGTGCGAGCGGCCGACCCGACCCCGCAGCTGATGCAGCTGCGCGAGACCAAAACGATCAGCGCGATGGATGACGATGGTGTTGGCGGTGGGAACGTCGATGCCGGTTTCGATGATCGTGGTGCAGAGCAGTACGTTAAAGCGTTGCTGGTGAAAATCGCGCATCACGCGTTCGAGTTCACGCTCGGGCATCTGACCGTGGGCGATTGCAATGCGTGCCTCCGGCAACAATTCCTCGAGTCGTGCCCGCCGGTTTTCGATGGTCTCGACTTCGTTGTGCAGGAAGTAAGCCTGTCCCCCGCGCTTCAACTCGCGCAAGAGGGCCTCTCGGATCGTGGCGGCCGACTCCTTGCGTACGAAGGTGCGGATCGCCAGTCGCTTTTGCGGTGCAGTGGCGATCACCGAGAAATCACGAATGCCCTCGAGACTCATCGCAAGCGTGCGCGGAATCGGCGTGGCGGTGAGCGTGAGTACGTCGACTTCGGCGCGCAAGGCCTTCAACGCTTCCTTCTGCTTGACGCCAAAGCGATGCTCCTCGTCGATGATCACAAGACCCAGGCGCGCGAACTTCATCTCTTGCGAGAGGATCTTGTGGGTACCGATCACGATGTCGATGCTGCCCGCCTTGATCTGCTCCATTGCTTCCCGCGTCTCGCGAGCCGAGCGGAATCGCGAGAGCTCCGCCAGGCGCACCGGAAAATCGGCAAACCGATCGGAAAAGGTTCGGAAATGCTGTTCGGCCAGCAGCGTAGTCGGGCAGAGTACGGCCACCTGCATGCCATCGGCGACAGCAAGAAAGGCCGCGCGCAGGGCGACCTCGGTCTTGCCGAAGCCCACGTCTCCGCAGACCAGCCGATCCATCGGTTTCGAGGAGACCATGTCCTGGATCACCGCATGGATGGCTGCCAGCTGATCGGCGGTTTCCTCAAAGCCGAAGCCTTCGGCAAAGGCTTCGTAGTCGCGCGCGTTGAATCCGAAGCGGTGGCCGGTACGCGCAGCACGTCGGGCATAGAGATTGAGTAATTCGGCGGCCGCATCGCGCGCGCGCTGAGCTGCGCGTTTACGCGCCTTGTCCCACTGCGCACTGCCCAGCAAATGGAGGGGCGCCTCGTCCGGGTTGGAGCCGCTGTAGCGTCCGATCAGATGCAACTGGTCCACCGGGACGTAGAGCGCGGCCTCGTTGGCGTACACCAAGTGCAGAAATTCGGTCGGACCGTCCCCCAGGTCGAGGGTCACCAGACCCTGGTAGCGCCCAATGCCGTGCTGATTGTGTACGACCGGATCGCCCACCGCGAGCT
>JBIKTA010000356.1:0-3816 GCA_044348315.1 Burkholderiaceae bacterium
CGGCTCGATCACCGCCGATTCATCCCACGCCGGGACCATGACAGCGAGCCACTTCTCAGGGATCGCTTCGAGGTGTTCTCGTTCCACCGTATCGACCCAGCCCCGACCTGTTCTGAATCGGCGAACACGATCAGTCCAGAAGGTTAAATCGATCAACGCATCATCGAGCGCCGCGATCAGGAAGATCACCGCAAGCGCGGTGATCAGCACACCCAAGGCGTGAAGCGCCGCCCCAACCACGAGGATCGGTTCCAGCGCGGCGCTCATGCGATCGGTGTCCGGGCAGCCTGATCGAGCTCGAGCCCCACATGGCGGGCTGATGGTGTCAGCGGCAAGGGCCGCAGGAGAGCGGCTGCGCGTGGCTCAGGTCTCGGCGTAAGGGGCGGTACCCGCCACGATGCGGCGACCCTGGATGGCTCGAGACCTGAATGCTTGACGTGCACTGAATGGCCATTCAGCCATTCAGTGAGCACGGCGGCGATCCGTTCGCTCGCACGCCCATCACCGAATGGATTCGATACCGCGCGCATTGCCTGGTACCGCGCAGGATCACGCCAGATTCGCTCAAACTCGCGAATCAGGTTCAAAGGATCGGTGCCGACCAGGCGGCCCGCCCCCACCTCGATCAGTTCCGGTCGCTCGGTCCCCTGCCGGGCGACGAGCACTGGCACTTTCAAGGCACACGCTTCCTCCTGGAGCCCCCCCGAATCGGTGATCACAAGCCACGCTTCGGACAGCACCTCGATGAGATCGGGATAGTCGAGTGGCGCAAGCAGGTGGCAGCGTCGGCGAACCTCCGGGTTCGACTGGCTCAGCTGCTCGCGGACCTGCTGGGCAAGCTCAGGGTTGGCGTGCAGCGGCCAGATCACCTGCAGGTCGGCATGCGCCTGCACAAGGGCGAATACCGCGCGCGCCATCGCCGCAATCGGCTCGCCCCAGTTCTCGCGACGATGCAAGGTGACCAGCACGTTTCGCGTGTGTGGGTATCGGGGGGCACGCGGCCCACTGGGGTTTTCCTGCTTGGACCCAGGGTCGCCCGGTCCGATGCCAGCGAGGCGCGCCTCTTGTCTTGCAAGCGCCCGCAAGGTCGCATCGACGATGGTGTTGCCGACCAGAAAAGTCTGATCAGGCTCGACACCTTCGCGGTACAGGTTGCGGACGGCATGCTCGGTCGGCGCGAAGTGCCAACGTGCGACCCTGGCAATGAGACTGCGGTTGAACTCCTCCGGAAACGGATCGTCGAGCCGGTGAGAGCGCAGTCCCGCCTCGACATGCGCTACCGGGATGCCTCGGTAGAACGCGCTGAGTGCGGCCATCGCGGCAGTGGTGGTATCGCCGTGAACGACGACGGCTCTGGGCGGTGAATCGGCAAGTACCGCATCAAGCGAGCCGAGCAACCCGGCGCTCAGGCTTGCAAGGGTCCGGCTATCCGGCTCGCGCTTGAGCTCGATATCAGGCGTGAGGCCGAAGTAGTCGTAGAGGGGCCAGGCCAGATCGGCGTGTTGACCGGTGTGAACGACGACAGGACGCACACCGGAGCGCTGGAGTGCGTCGATCACCGGCGCCATCTTGATGATTTCGGGCCGGGTCCCTACGCAGACGTAGAGGCCAGTGCTGGATTGCGGCGCGGTGGCCGTGACAGGGTTGAAATTCACAATCGACGCTCCTCAGATCGGAGCACCGATTGTGTGGGTCAATTGCGGTAGACCATCTCGCTGCGCACAAGACGACGGAGCGAGTACTTGTCAATTGATCGACCACTGCGACCGCGCGTCGGCCAAGCGATGAACGGCCAGAGGGGTCTCTGTGGAGACCCCAGCCCGGGACGCCTCTAGCCGCGGCCGCGGAGCTTGCGGATGGCCGCGATCTGCGCGATTGCTGCGGCGAGCTCGGCCTGGGCCTTGGCGTAATCGATCGTACCCGCACGGTTGGCAATGGCTTCCTCGGCCTGCCGCTTGGCCTCTTCAGCTTTAGCCTCGTCGAGATCCGCGCCCCGGATGGCCGTGTCGGCGAGCACCGTCACCCGGTTCGGCTGAACTTCGAGTATGCCGCCCGCGACGAACACCAGTTCCTCGCGATTTTCCCCGGCGAGCTTGATGCGGACGCTGCCCGGGCGAACCCGTGTAATGAGCGGCGTGTGCTGGGGGAAGATGCCGAGCTCGCCCGACTCGCCCGGGAGCACGACGAATTCGGCCTCGCCGTCAAAGATCGACGACTCGGCACTGACGACGTCGACGTGGATCGTATTGGCCATGAAGGTGCCCCGGTGTCGCGGTTTACTGGAGGGTCTTCGCTTTTTCGAAGGCTTCTTCGATCGCACCGACCATATAGAAAGCCTGCTCGGGCAAATGATCGCACTCGCCGTTGACGATCATCTGGAAGCCCCGGATCGTGTCCTTGAGCGGGACGATCTTGCCGGGCGAGCCGGTGAAGACCTCGGCAACGTTGAAGGGCTGGGACAGGAAACGCTGGATCTTGCGGGCGCGCGCCACGGCGAGCTTGTCGTCGGGCGAGAGTTCGTCCATCCCGAGAATGGCGATGATGTCGCGCAACTCCTTGTAGCGCTGAAGCGTCGCCTGCACCTTTCGCGTGGTCGCATAGTGCTCCTCGCCGATCACGTAGGGGTCGAGCTGACGGCTGGTCGAGTCAAGGGGGTCGACCGCGGGATAAATGCCCAGGGCTGCGATATCGCGTGACAGCACCACGGTTGCATCGAGATGCCCGAACGTGGTCGCCGGCGACGGGTCGGTGAGGTCGTCCGCCGGGACATACACGGCCTGGATGGAGGTGATTGAGCCCACCCTGGTCGAAGTGATTCGCTCTTGAAGCTTGCCCATTTCCTCGGCCAGCGTGGGCTGATAACCCACAGCGGAGGGCATCCGGCCCAAAAGCGCCGAGACTTCGGTGCCCGCTAGCGTGTATCGGTAAATATTGTCGATGAACAGCAAAATGTCGCGGCCCTCGTCTCGGAACTTCTCGGCCATGGTGAGGCCGGTGAGCGCCACCCGCAGCCGGTTGCCCGGGGGCTCGTTCATCTGGCCAAACACCATCGCCACCTTGTCGAGCACCTTTGACTCTTCCATCTCGTGGTAGAAGTCATTGCCCTCGCGGGTGCGCTCACCCACACCAGCGAACACCGAATATCCACCGTAGCTCTTGGCGATGTTGTTGATCAGTTCCATCATGTTGACGGTCTTGCCCACACCGGCGCCGCCAAAGAGACCAATCTTTCCGCCTTTGGCAAACGGGCAGATCAGGTCAATCACCTTGATCCCAGTGGGGAGCAATTCGACCGAGGGTTTGAGTTCTTCGAAGGTCGGCGCCTTCTGGTGAATGGCCCGGCGCTCTTCGGTTGCGATGGGACCCGCCTCATCAATCGGCCGCCCCAGCACATCCATGATGCGGCCGAGCGTGGCCGTACCAACCGGAACCGAAATCGGCGCACCGGTATTGGTGACCGTCATGCCGCGACGCAGTCCGTCTGAAGAGCCCAGCGCGATGGTACGTACGACTCCATCGCCCAATTGCTGCTGAACCTCAAAGGTGAGCCCCGGCTCGGCGAAGCTGGTACCACTGTCCTGAAGCACCAGCGCCTCATAGATCTTGGGCATCGCATCGCGCGGAAACTGGATGTCTACGACAGCACCAATGCACTGGACGATTTGACCCTTTGCCATGTTCGCGTTCCTGTTCGTGATAGCTCGAGGCTGATATGAAATGAAATTCGGTAAAAACGTACTCAGACCGCCGCGGCGCCGCCGACGATTTCGGACAGCTCCTTGGTGATGGCGGCCTGTCGGGCCTTGTTGTAAGAGA
>JBIKTA010000357.1:0-3813 GCA_044348315.1 Burkholderiaceae bacterium
TCGTGGCTTTCTGATCGTGTTCGGCGGTGTGCTGATGCTTGCACTCTGGTTGACCCTCGACCGCACCGAGTTCGGCGCCCGGATCCGCGCTGCGGTCGAGAATCCGTCCATGGCGCAGGCGGTCGGTATCAATACCCGCAGGTTGTTTGCGTTGACCTTCACCTTCGGTTGCGGTCTTGCCGGGCTCGGTGGCGCGATGGGCGCCCCGCTCCTGCCGATCGATCCGATTTATCCGTTTCGCTATCTGGCGACCTTTCTGGTCGTGGTCTCGATTGCAGGTTTCGGAAACATCAAGGGCACAGCCTGGGTGGCCCTGCTGCTGGGTATTCTCGAGACCGCAGGACGGTATGTCTTGCCCGAGATCAGTGGCTTTCTGATCTACGTCGTGATGATCGTGCTGCTGCTCTGGCGGCCCAATGGATTGTTTGGGAGACCGACGTGACGCCACTTGCCCAGCGTTTGCGTGATGAGGCGGCAACGGGCTCGCGGTGGCGGCTGATCGAGGCCTTGCCGTGGTTGGTATTCATCGCGTTCTACCTGTTTTTCGAGTCTCGCCTGGCCCTGGGCAGTGCCGTGCTCGTGATGGTTCTGTTCACGATATCCTTGGATCTCGTGATGGGCTATGCGGGGATCGCAACCCTGGGTCACGCACTGTTTTTCGGTCTGGGGGCCTATACGGCCGGCGTGCTGGTCGCCTCCGGTCTACCGGATCCTGCGATTGGACTGCTGGGCGGCATCGCGGTTGCGGCGCTCGCCGCAGTGGTCACCGGTCTGCTGCTCTTGCACCTGCAGGGCAACACGCTTTTGATGCTCACGCTCGCCTTCCTGATGCTGGCGCATGAAGTCGCCAACAAATGGACTTCGGTCACCGGTGGCGACGACGGCATGCACAGCGTGTCGCCGGGCCCCTGGTTCGGCGTGTTCGAGTTCGATCTGCAAGGCCACACCCGTTACTGGTATGCCTTGGTCCTGCTGCTCGTGGTCTTCCTGATCGCCCGGATGATCGCGCATTCTCAATTCGGTCTGGCGCTCAAGGGCATCCGCGAAAATCCCGCACGCATGCACGCGATCGGGGTGCCCGTTCGTCGTCACCTGGTGATGATTTATACAATCGCCGGCGCGATGGCCGGAGTCGCCGGCGTACTGTCTGCGCATTCCAACGGATTTGTCGGACTCGAAACGCTGTCGATTGCCCTCTCGGCCAATTGCCTGGTGATGCTCGTGCTCGGCGGTTGGGGGCGTCTGTATGGCGCGGTCGTGGGGGCTACGGTCTATGTGGTGATGCAGCATGTGGCGTCGAACTGGAACCCGTCCCACTGGATGTTCATCGTAGGGGCCTCGATGATACTGGTGGTGCGATTTGGCAAGGGTGGTTTGCTTGGGTTGCTCGATCGACTGATCGCGCGTTTCAGGGGATAGTGCCGAGCATGAACGTCAAACCGTCCACGGCGCTCAGCGTTCGCAGCGTATCCAGGCGTTTCGGTGCGCTGGTCGTTGCTCATGACATCAATATTGATCTGCCCGAAGGGGCCCGCCACGCGTTGATCGGCCCCAACGGCGCCGGCAAGACCACGCTTGTCAACATGATCACAGGTGCGCTGCGTCCGGACTCGGGCTCGATCGAATTGTTTGGCGAGGACATCACAGGCCGCCCGCCTCGAGCCACGGCCCCGCTTGGGCTGGCCAGGACCTTCCAGATCACCAATCTCTTCGTTCGGCTGTCGGTCTGGGAGAATCTTGCGCTTGCAGTTGCGACACGCACCGGTGCTGACCGGTCGCTTTTGGTGCGTTCAAGCCGCCAGCACGCTGTGCTCGATGAGGTGGCGGCACTCCTCGAACGCGTAGGGCTTGCCGGTGATGCCACCCGTCCCGTAGGCGAGCTTCCGTACGGGCGACAGCGCCTGGTGGAGCTTGCAATGGCGCTCGCCCTCAAGCCCCGGGTGCTGCTCCTCGATGAACCGGCTGCGGGGGTGCCCTCGCTTGAGACCGGCCAGCTGCTTGATGTCATTGATGCCTTGCCGGAATCGATGGCCATCCTCATGATCGATCACGACATGGATCTGGTGTTCAGGTTCGCCCGGCGCATCACCGTGCTGGTTGGAGGAAGCGTGCTCACTGAAGATACGCCCGACAATATCCGAAGCGATCCGAGGGTGAGGGATGTTTATCTTGGACGGGCCCACCCATGAGCGGCCAGGCGGTTTCGTTGGCGGTGCAGGGCTTGCGCGCCGGCTATGGTCCAACGGTCATCCTCGAAGGCATCGACCTCGAACTGGTTCGAGGCGAGAGCCTGAGTATCCTGGGCCGAAATGGCGTGGGCAAGACGACGCTGTTACGGACCCTGATGGGCATGACCACGCTGCATCAGGGCTGCATCAGGCTCGAAGGTCAGGAGATCCAGGCGATTCCGGTCCACAGACGATCGGCGCTGGGTCTGGGCCTGGTGCCCCAGGAGCGTGAGATCTTTCGGTCCCTGTCTGTGGCCGAGAACATCCGCATCGCGCTACGTCCGGGCTATTGGACCGAGGCATCGGTGACGCAGCTCTTTCCGAGGCTCGCCGAGCGCTGGAGCAACATGGGCAGCCAGTTGTCCGGCGGCGAGCAGCAGATGCTGGCGATCGCCCGCGCACTGGTGGGCAACCCCCGGGTGCTGCTGCTTGACGAACCTTCCGAGGGCCTGGCGCCGGTGGTCGTCGAGCAGGTGTTTGCTGCCCTGCAGAGAATCCGGGACCGGGGCGACATGGCACTCATTCTGGTGGAGCAGCACACCGATCTGGCGCTGGAGTTTTCCCAGCGCGTGCTCGTGATGGATCGCGGCCAGATCGTCCATCAGGGCAGTTGCGCGTCGCTGAGGGCCGATCCCGACCAGTTGAGTCGCGTGATCGGCATCGGCACTTGAGTATCGATCGAGGTTGATCAGGGAGCGTGTATGGCAATGGATCGTTATGCTTGGCCGGGCAAGGCGCTGTCCCGGATCCCGTTTGGAATCTTCACCGATCCCGAGGTCTATGGCGAGGAGCAGACGCGTGTCTTCCGGGGAAGGACCTGGTCCTATCTTTGCCTGGAGGCCGAGATCGCCCAGCCGGGTGACTTCAGGACGATTTTTGTTGGTGACACCTCGGTCGTCGTCAACCGTGCCAAGGATGGCAGCCTGCACGCCTTCATCAATCGATGTGCGCATCGTGGCGCGATCGTTCGAAGGGAGATGTACGGCAATGCGCCCGATCATGTGTGCGTGTATCACCAGTGGTGCTTCGATCAGACCGGCAAGCTTGCCGGCGTGCCGTTCAAGCGCGGCGTGAAGGGGCGGGGCGGCTTTCCCCGGGAGGCAATGAATGAGGACATTCGCCTCACGCCCCTGCGGGTGCAGAGCTACCGCGGTGCGGTCTTTGGCACGTTTGCGCAGGACATGGTTCCGCTCGAGGAGTATCTCGATCCGCAGTTCACCGCTCACCTGGACCGGCTGCTGTCCAAGCCGCTGCGCATTCTGGGCTACCAGCGCCAGCGTATCCGGGGCAACTGGAAGCTTTACAGCGAAAATGTCCGCGACCCTTACCACGGCGGCCTGCTCCACCTCTTTCAGGTGACCTTCGGCATCTATCGCAACACCCAGCGTGGCGGCACGCGCATCAGTGCGCAGAAGGGCCACAACATTTCCTACAGCGTGCAGGGCACCGATCAGGAAGACGCCCGGACCGCCCATGCAGGGGTCGGCACTTATCGGGAGGGATTCAGCCTCCAGTATCCGGAGTTGCTCGCGTATCGCGACGAGTTTCGCGATGGCTGCGGGCTGTCCATCATGTCAGTGTTTCC
>JBIKTA010000020.1:0-12575 GCA_044348315.1 Burkholderiaceae bacterium
GCGTGAGCGCCAACCAGCGCCTGCGCGCGCGCCTGACCGAAGCGGCCGCCAAGCGGGGGATTGAACTCGGCTTCCCGCCCCCGGCCCTGTGCACGGACAATGGCGCGATGATCGCGCTCGCCGGAGGATTGCGCCTGGAGGCGCTCCAGGCGTCCGGGCAAATGCCAGCCATCCCGACCGCCTTCACCGTCCGCCCGCGCTGGCCGCTCGAGGATCTGGCTCAGCTGCCGGCTGCCCAGAGCCATGCCGCGCCTCTGACACCCGAGGCGTCGCCGTGCCGGGCAGGCACGATCCGCGTGTCGACCCGATCCGAGAACACGTAACGGCCCCAGCGCCTCGGCACCTCCTGGTAGAGGGCGTCGATGCGGCTCAAGCCACCGCCCAGCACAATCACCTCCGGATCGAGCACATTGATCACCGAGGCGAGCGCGCGAGCCAATCGATCGAACCAGCGATCGAGTGTCGCTGCCGCGGCGGGTTCACCCGCGTGAGCCGCCTCAACCAGACGCGCCGGGCTCAAGCCAAAATCGGGGCGCTCGCCGCGGCTGGCGTCCGCCACCGCGGCCATAGCAGGCTCGAGGCCGCGTGGAGCGGCGAGCGTACGCAGGTGATCGGCGGCGAGCCCGGGCCCGCTCAGCCAGGTTTCGATACAACCGTTTCGGCGGCAGTAACAGGCCGGACCGGGCCACTCGAGCCCGTGCAGCCGGGGATCGGGTGAAACGGGCAGAGGGTTGTGCCCCCACTCGCCAGCAATGGCCATCGCGCCTCGGACGAGCGCACCACCTGCGATGATCGCACCGCCCACGCCCGTCCCGAGGATCACGCCGAAGACCGGGTCGGCACCGGCGGCCGCGCCATCGGCGGCTTCCGAGATCGCCATGCAGTTGGCATCATTTTCGATCCGGATGGGGCGCCCCAGACGGACCTCCAGATCATGATTGAGAGCCTTGCCGATCAGCCAGGTCGAATTGGCATTCTTGATGCGGCCAGTGAGCCGGGAAACCGCGCCCGGAATACCAATGCCGACCGAGGCCGGTGACCCGACACCGACGCCCGCCCGGTGCTCGAGCTGGCCGATCAGATCGCACAGCGCATCGAGCGTCGCCCAATACGAACCCTGCGGTGCGGGTATGCGCATGCGGGCGCGCTCACCCCCCTCGCGATCGAGCACCACGCCTTCAATCTTCGTGCCGCCCAGATCGATGCCGATTCTCATGCCGGCCTCACCCCGCGTGGCCGTGTGCGGATCAGGGGCGCGAAGCGCCCGAGCCGCCGATGCGGGACTCGGTACCCTGCATCAGCTTGATGATATTGCCGCGATGGCGGGCAATCAGGATGGCACTCATCACGATCACCGCCAGGGCTGATAGCCCGAAGCCATGCAGGAAGATCTGCCACAAGGGCGCAAACACCGACGCCACCAGCGCCGCGAGCGACGAGTAGCGGAAAAAATAGGCAATCAGTATCCAGGTGAGCAGCGTCGGTCCCCCCAGCCAGGGGTCGAGCGCGAGCAGCACCCCTGCGGCAGTCGCCACGCCCTTTCCCCCTTTGAAACCGTGAAAGACCGGAAAGACATGGCCCACGAAGGCCGCGAGGCCTGCCAGGCCCACCACCGAATCGTCGGCACCCAGGGCACGGGCGAGGAGCACCGCCAACACCCCCTTCAGGGTGTCGCCCAGAAGCGTGAGCAGGGCCGCCCCCCGTCGACCCGTGCGCAGCACATTGGTCGCGCCGGGATTGCCCGAGCCGTAGCTGCGCGGATCGGCAAGACCCATGGCCCGGCTCACCAGCACCGCAAACGAGATCGATCCGATCAGATAAGCGGCCGCAACGGTCGCCCAGCCTGCCCACGCATCCATTTTCGTCTCCTCGCACAACACGCCGGCCCTTGCACGCCGCCCCAGGTCGCCGGCTCCTGAAGACCCGCCCGCACCCCTTGGAACACGCTCAGGCCTTGTCGATCGCGCAGTGTACCGAGGTCGAGCCGAGGAGTTCGACGATCTGCGCGGATGGGAGGGACACCAGGTAACCGCGCCGGCCACCGTTCAGGAAGACGCGCTCGATCGCGGCCATGGTGTCCTCGTGGTAGACCGGCAGCGCCTTTCGAAGCCCGAAGGGCGAGGTGCCGCCCACCAGATAGCCGGTGTGGCGCTGGGCCTGAGCGGGATCGCAAGGTTCGACCGACTTGACACCGATCTGTCTCGCAAGCGCCTTGGTCGACACGGCGCGATCGCCGTGCATCAGCACGATCAGGGGTCGAGCGCGGTCGTCCTGCATCACCAGGGTCTTGAAGACCACGTGCTCGCTCACGCCGAGCTGACGAGCCGATTCGGAGGTACCGCCCCGATCGACATAATCGTAAGGATGCTCGTCGAACCTGACGCCGCGGGCGCGCAGGAATCGCGTCGCCGGCGTCTCCGAGACGTGGCGACCGCGATCACTCATGACGCACCCTCGGACCGATCGCGCGGGTAGAGTCCTCGCTCACGAGCGAACACGCGGGTCAGCCCCATCAAGGCATCGGTGCAGGGCGTAGGCACGCCAACCGCTTCACCGATCTCGCGCACCGCACCCACGAGCGTATCGAGCTCGATGGCGCGGCCGCCGTCCACGTCCTGGAGCATCGAAGAGCGGAAAGCGCCGATCTTGCGGGTAACCTGATGCCGGTCATCGGGCGACATCGTGATCGGCAACCCGATCCGGGCACCGATCTCGGCCGCCTCGATCATCACTTGGCTCATGAAGCCGCGCACCAGCGGATCGCCCACGATGCGGTCGACGGTGGCGCCGGTAAAGGCCGAGATCGGATTGACCGTCATATTGCCCCAGAGCTTGAACCATAGCTCCTGCTGAATCCTGGGGGCCTCCTCGACGTCGAACCCGCCGCTTCGCAGCACTGAAGCAGCCGCCAGGCTGCGGGCGCTCTGACCCCCCGCAGGTTCACCTAGAATGAGACGCTGACCGGTCGAGTGGCAGACCACCCCAGGCTCAGGACAGGCACTTGCAAGGTGGAGCACCGCGCCGATCACCCGCTCGGGCGGCATCTGTCGGGCCAATCCACCTTCGGGGTCGATCGAGGACCAGGCGCGCGCGGCAAGTGCCCGGTCCAGCCCATGAAACATCCACCACGGCACGCCATTCATCGCAGAGAGAATGGCTGTATCGCGGCCCATCAGGCGAGCCACCTGCGGCGCGACGGCAGGTAGCGCAGGTGCCTTGACACTGAGTACGACCAGATCGACCGGTCCGAGGTGTTCGGCCCGATCCGAGACCAGCAGGTCCAGGGCCTCGGCCACCGCCGGGGACCCCGAGCGTTCATCGATGAAACGCAGCCCATGGCGACGAACGGCATCGAGCGTCGGACCTCGCGCCAGCGCACAAACCGGATGTCCCGCCCGGGTCAGCCGGGCGGCAATCAGTCCGCCCACAGCACCGAGCCCCACAATGGCGATCCGCATGTTCTTCCCTTCCCCCTATTGACATGCACCTTTTTTTAAAGCGAAGGAGTATGCCCGATTCAGCCGCGGGGATGGTGTCGCTCGTGGAGCACACGCAGACGCTCGCGGGCGACATGCGTGTAGATCTGGGTGGTCGAAATGTCGGCATGACCGAGAAGCATCTGTACCACCCGCAGGTCGGCACCGTGCTGCAGCAGATGGGTCGCAAAAGCATGTCGCAGCGTGTGGGGCGAAAGCGGCGCCGCGATGCCCGCGCGCAGCGCGTGGGCCTTGAGCAGGGTCCAGAACATCTGACGCGTCATCGCCGCGCCGCGCTGGGAGACAAACATCGCATCGCTCGCCCGCGCGCCCAACACGATCGCCCTCGGCCCCGCAAGCCAGCGACTGATCCAGTCGATCGCCGGCTCGCCCAGAGGCACCAGACGCTCCTTCGTGCCCTTGCCAATCACCCGGACCACCCCCTGATCGAGCGAAACGCTCAACATCGACAGGCCGACCAGTTCGCTCACGCGAAGCCCCGTCGCGTAGAGGGTTTCGAGCATGGCCCGATCCCGGATCCCCAGTGGTTTTTCGAGGTCAGGACTGGCGATCAGCGCTTCGACCTGTTCGAGCGACAAGGTCGACGGGAAACGCGGCGGCTGCCTCGCCGACCGGATGCGCTCGGTGGGATCGTCGCTGCGTTGGCCGTTTCGCAACAGGAAGCGGTAGAAACGGCGCATGACCGACAAACGGCGATTGCTGCTGCTTGCCTTCGAAGCGGCAAAGCGGGCCGCGACGTAGGCCTGCAGGTGTTCGGCACGGGCCTCGAGCAGCCTCACGCCCCGCTCCTGCCCCAGCCATCCCGCCAAACCGGACAGATCCTGTCGATAGGCGAGCCGGGTATTGGCCGAAAGCCCCTCCTCGAGCCACAGGGCATCGCAAAACGCCTCGATCGCGCCGCGATCGGTCTCGGCTACACTCATTGCCCGGATCTCCACCATGCAAATCGCCTGGCTCCTTGCCCCTGACATCGCCCTGATCCTGCTGGGTCTGGTGCTGCGCCGTACTTACTTCGGCGAACCCGCATTCTGGACCAGCCTGGAGCGACTGATCTACTTTGTGCTGTTCCCGGCACTGCTTTTCATCACGATCGCCCGGCGGCCGCTCGAACTCGGCCTCGCCGGTCCGGTGCTGGGTTCAGCGATCGGCGCAGCGCTCGCAGGCATCGCGCTGGCCCACGCCGTTCGTCTGGTCTTCAGTGTCGACCCCCGGCAATTCGCCTCGGGCGTCCAGTGCGCCTTCCGATTCAATTCCTACGTGCTCCTGGCGCTTTCGGAGCGCGTGGGCGGAGCCGAAGGCCTGGCGCTGGCAGCACTCATCATGGGTTTCTCGGTTCCGTTGCTCAATTTCGCTGCGGTCTATCCGCTGGCCCGCAATACCGGCGGCGGGGTGCTGAGCGAACTGGCGCGCAATCCGCTGGTGCTTGCGACGCTGCTGGGTCTCATCCTGAACCTGAGCGGCCTGTCGCTGCCGGGCATTGCCGTCTCGACGGTGGAGCGACTCGGTACCGCCTCGCTCGCGCTGGGTCTGCTCGCCGCCGGCGCGGGCTTGCGACTCGAACACCTTCGAACCGGGGACCCGGCGGTACAGCGAAGCGCCCTCACTCTGACGGTCTGGTTCACCGCGATCAAGCTGGCAGCAATGCCCTCACTCGGCCTGCTGCTCGCCGCACTCCTGGGTCTGGACGGAACGGCGCGGGCGATCGTCGTGCTGTACACCGCGATGCCGACTGCGCCTGCAGCCTTCATCCTCGCCAGCCGGATGGGTGGGGATGGCCCCTTCGTCGCCTGGCTGATCAGCGTGTCGCTGATCGGATCGGCCTTCGCGCTACCCCTCTGGCTCAGCTTGACGGGAATCTGAGGACCTCAGACAGACGCCCCAGCGCCCAGAGAACGTGCTCTCGCACCAGATCGGATGGATCGTCCGCGCGCGCGGCCAGTGCCCGCCTTGCGGCATCAATCGCTGGCGCACCCGCCTCAGCGCTCAAATTGCCCAGCGCCACGGCGAGATTGCGTAACCATCGCTCGTGACCGATTCGGCGAATCGCCGAGCCCGCCGTCAGGCGCTCAAAGGTCTCACGATCCCATTTGAACAACTCGACCAGATCCACCGCCTCGAGGCCGTGGCGCGGCGCGAAATCGGTAATGGATGGGGCTTGAGCAAATCGATTCCAGGGACACGCCAGCTGACAGTCATCGCAGCCGAAGACGCGATTGCCGATCAGGGGGCGCATGGGCTCGGGAATCGATGCCTTGGACTCGATCGTCAGGTAGGCGATGCAGCGGCGGGCATCAAGCCGGTAGGGCGCCACGATCGCTGCAGTCGGACAGGCCACCCTGCAGCGCTCACATCGCCCGCAGTGCTCCGATGCGGGCTGGCCCGGCGGGAGGGGCAAATCGGTGTAGACCGTACCAATGAAGAAGGTCGAACCCCGCTGCCGATTGATCAGCAGGGTGTGCTTGCCGCGCCAGCCCAGACCAGCGCGACGCGCCAGTTCCACCTCCATGACGGGTGCCGAGTCACAGAACACCCTATAGCCAAAGGAGCCGATCTCGCCGGCCATTCGATCGGCCAGCTGCTGCAGCCGCCGACGGACCACCTTGTGGTAATCGCGGCCCAGCGCATAGCGGGCGATGTAGGCGCGCTCGGACCGTGAAAGCGTCGCCCAGGCCTGATTCACCCAAGCCGGGTCCGAGGGCGTGTAGTTGGCGCTCACCATCAACGCAGTCATCGCCCCAGGCATCAGACGATCGGGCTGAACGCGTAAATCGGCATGCCGGGCCAGGTAGTCCATGCTGCCGTGCCAGCCCGCCTCCAGCCAGGCGCGCAAGCCCGGCTCGGCCTCTGAGAGGTCGAGGCCCGCCACCCCAATCGAGTCAAAGCCCAATGCGCGCGCCCACTGCTCGAGCATGGCGAGATCGGGCAAGGATCGAGCTGATGAAGGGGAAACATCCGGAGAACGGTCGGGCAAAGCCGGGCGGGTCGACCGGTCGCGAGGTTCCTCGGGGCCCACGGATGGAATCAGGGAGGAAATGGCCATGCCCTTATGCGTGAAAAAACGTAGGATTGTGCCCGCGTGGCCTCATTCGAGCGCGTAGCGGGTGTTGCGGATAATCGGGCTATCCTCCCCCGTGGCGCAAGTCCTGATTGCTCCGGACGCTCGCCAAGTGCGCCGGTTTTAGCGTGAGTACCCCGATCAGCCAAGTCCCCATGCCAGACCGACCCCATCCCGACACCTCGCAGATCGACTGCTCCCTCGTTGGTCTGCCTGCGACCGAGCGACTGGCGGCCGTACTCGCTGCATGCTTCGCCCCAGGCTTCACGCTCTACCTCACGGGCGGTCTTGGAGCGGGGAAAACCGCTCTGACCCGTGCGCTCCTGCGGTCCCTGGGTTTTGCCGGCCGGGTCAGAAGTCCGACATTTACCCTGCTCGAACCTTATAATTTGCCGAAGTTTGAGCTCCATCATTATGATTTTTATAGACTTGAAAACCCCGAGGCGTGGCGTGAGGCAGGATTTGAAGCGTCGTTCGACGGGCGTGTGGCCGTGGTGGTCGAGTGGCCTGAGATGGCAGGAGGCACGCTGCCCGCACCCGATCTCGACATCGAGCTATGCATCGTGCTGGCGGCAGACGGCACACAGTCGCTTCGTCCTTTATCCAGTGCCAACACGACCGGGTCCGGCTACGGTCCGGAGCCTGAGGGGAATGCCGCACCGTCTCCGGAGGACTGCCGCCTGGCGAGGGTCCGGGCACACAGCCCGCGGGGTGAGGCATGCGTGAGCAGGCTGCACGCAGAAGGCTTTTGCGGGACGCCGCCCGGGCGGGGCTCGCCCTCGGAAACGCCAGGCTGAAGCTTGGCCACACGCTGCTTTTCGGCGGGCTGCTCGGTCTGAATCTGCGGGACGCCTACGCTGCAGGACTGGTGGCCGTCAGGTTCTGGCCCGGGCCGGAATACTCGCGACTTGCCATC
Source organism: Burkholderiaceae bacterium (assembly GCA_044348315.1). Classification (GTDB taxonomy): domain Bacteria; phylum Pseudomonadota; class Gammaproteobacteria; order Burkholderiales; family Burkholderiaceae_E; genus SYIM01. Next base: position 7,469 of record JBIKTA010000020.1, read on the forward strand.
GAAATCGATGCGCCGATTCGGGCGACCGAACGCAAGCGCGCGGACCCACCCGAGCTCGTCGTGGATATCGCCACACTCGATTCGAGCAGCCGGCTGCAGGCGCTTCTCGCAGCCGCCTTGCGCCCGGACCCCTTGCTCCGAACGATCTGGGTGCAAAGCCGGCCTGGCGAAGGCACCCGACTGCGTATTGCGCTCGCGCCGGGCACCCGCCCGCAGGTCTTCACCTTGTTGCCCGCCCGACCGTACCGACACCGGTTGGTCATCGATCTCTACCCGGCTCAACGCACCGACCCACTGAACGCGCTGATGCGCGAGCCGTCTGGCGGCTCGACGCAATCTGATCCGCTGGCGAAACTGCTCGAGCGCCCAGGCGGCAGCCCGACACCGCAGGGGCGGCGCAACCGCCCGCCCTCAGAGAGAGGGCCAGGCTTTGTGGTTGCAATCGATGCCGGGCACGGCGGCGAAGATCCTGGCGCGATCGGTCCGGCGGGCACGTACGAAAAGGATGTGGTGCTGGCAATTGCGCGGGAACTGCGCACGCTGGTCAACGCCGAGCCCGGCATGCGCGCCTACATGACGCGAAGCGGCGACTATTTCGTACCGCTGGCCAGCCGGGTTCAGCGTGCCCGACGGGTGCGCGCAGACATCTTCGTGTCGATTCACGCCGACGCCTATCCCGAGCCCCGCCCGCGCGGTGCCTCCGTCTACGTGCTCTCCGAGCGCGGTGCGTCGAGCACGACCGCGCGTTGGCTCGCACAACGCGAAAACGGGTCGGATGAGGTCGGAGGGGTTCAGATCGGCCACCGCGACCGCGAGGTTCGAAGAATTCTCCTCGACCTCAGCACCGGCGCCCAGGTCAGGGAATCAAACCAGCTCGCCACCCATCTGCTCGCGGCGCTCGGGCAGGTCGGTCCACTGCACAAGCCGCGGGTCGAAGGTGCATCATTTGCCGTGCTCCGTTCCCCCGACATGCCCTCGGTGCTCGTCGAAACGGCGTTCATCAGCAATCCGGCCGAAGAGCGTCGGCTCGCCGACCCCGAGCATCAGCGGCGCATCGCACGCGCCATGCTGGCAGGCATTCGTAGCTACCGGGAAAGCATTACCGCAACCGCTCCCGGCCTGACGGCCAACGGATGAGCGCATGTGGGCATCGGGGCGACCGGAGAGAGGCGCCCGCCGGACGATTCGGCCCCGCCCCACGGGACCGCCCGCCAAGCTACTCGGCCCCGCCCTGTCGGGTCGCCGGGCGGCGCGCCCTCCAACTCCGCCGCAGGTGCCGGAACACCTCAATGACGGCAGGTAATCCCGGGATGATGATCATCGCCAGGGCCACCCAGCTGAAATTGCGCTGCACCCACTCGGTATTTCCGACTGCGTAGCCGAGTCCGGTCAGGCTCACCACCCAGATCAACGCGCCCACCACATTGAACAGGCTGAAACGGGCGCGGTTCATCTGGGCCACGCCCGCCACGAAGGGGGCGAAGGTCCGCACGAAGGGCAGAAAGCGCGCGATGATGATGGTCATTGGACCGTGACGCTCGTAGAACGCGTGGGTGCGGTCGAAGGCGTCGCGGTTGAACCATCTCGAACGCTCCCAGCCGAACACCCTGGGCCCGACCCGACGACCGATCGAATAATTGAGCGCATCGCCCAGAATCGCTGCAGTGCTGAGGAGAAACATCAGCAGGGCGAGGTCCATTCCGCCCACGGCAGCGATGGCCCCGCAGACAAACAACAGGGAGTCCCCAGGTAGGAAGGGCATGACCACAACGCCCGTTTCAACGAAGATGATCAGAAAGAGTAGCGCATAGATCCAGGGGCCCCAGACCGCAACCTGCTCGGCCAGATGCTCATCCAGGTTCAGAAAAATGTCGACCAGCAGCGCTAAATCCATCTCTTGATGATACACAAGGCCCGGCGGGGTTCGCCCCGGCGATAAAATGGCGGGGTGAACACTTTATCTCCGACCGCACCAGGCGCAGCGCCCCGCAGGCCGATCGTCCTGCTGCCCGATACGCTGATCAGCCAGATTGCTGCGGGCGAGGTGGTCGAACGGCCCGCCTCGGTCGTCAAGGAACTGCTTGAAAATGCGCTGGATGCGGGCGGGCTCGCCATCGAGGTGCGCATCGAGCAGGGCGGGAGCGGCCGCATCGTTGTGAGTGACGATGGCTGCGGCATCGCGCCTGACCAGCTCGCGCTGGCCCTCACCCGGCATGCGACCAGCAAGATCGCGAGTCTTGCCGACCTGGAGCAGGTGGCGAGCCTGGGATTCCGGGGTGAAGCGCTTGCTTCCATCGCGTCAGTGGCGCGGGTCCGCATCACCAGCCGCACCGCGCTGGCTTCCGAGGCAAGCCTGCTCGACTCGGCCACGGGGGCAATCCGGCCGTCGCCCGGGACCCAGGGTACGAGGGTCGAGGTGATCGACCTCTATGGCAACACCCCCGCGCGGCGCAAGTTTCTCAAGAGCGCGAACGTCGAAGCTGCCCAATGCGTCGACGCTGTCCGGCGCGTGGCGCTCGCTCACCCCGGAACAGCCTTCTCGGTTTGGATCGATGAACGCAGGGTGCTGGATTTCGTGCCGGGCAGTCCCCAGGACAGGGCGACCGCCGGGCTGGGCGAAGAATATCGGGAAGCGGTGCGGGCGATGGCCATCGAGGCCGGCCCATTGAGGCTGACAGGCATTCTGGGGCTGCCCTCATTGAGCCGTGCGCGTGCCGACCGGCAGTTCCTGTATGTGAATCGTCGGTTCGTTCGCGATCGGCTGCTCGGTTATGCGATCCGCCAAGCCTATGCCGACATGATGCATGGCGATCGCCACGCCGCCTGGGTGCTTTTCCTCGACCTTGATCCATCGACGGTGGATGTGAACGTTCACCCCGCCAAGACCGAAGTTCGATTCAGGGACGCTGTTGGCATCCGTTCGTTCGTCTATCACGCGGTCGAACAAACGCTGCGGGGGGGACTGGCAGAGGCCTCGCCCCTGGGGCTCGTGGCACCCGAACGGCACGCAATCGCAGCCGGCTCGAGCCCGCCCACTTACAGAAACGGGGACCTCTTCCAAGGAACCGGGCGACCCCTGGAGCCTGCTCGAACATCGCCTGGCCAAAAATGGGGCGGCGGCAACTATCCCATGCATTTCACGCCTTCGCCCATCGCGGCCGATCCCGCAGCGACCGCGCGCATCATGGGTTTCCTCGCACCCGAGCCCGCCAACAGCCAATCGGAAGACGTCTCGGGCGCGGACCGGACAGCCCAGGCTCCAACGGGCCCTGATACGCGGGCCAGTACCCCGCCAGAGGCCCATGACACGCTTCCGCCACTGGGCCATGCGATCGCGCAATTACATGGTGTCTACATTCTCGCCCAGACGGGGCGGGGCCTGGTGATTGTCGACATGCATGCCGCCCACGAGCGCCTGGTCTACGAGCGGCTGAAGCACCAATTCGACCGCGAGGGTCTCGCCCGCCAGTCCTTGCTGATTCCGGCGACCTTTCGCGCCGATCCGATCGAAGTAGCGACCGTGGAGTCCGAAGGGGAGTTGTTTGAGCGACTGGGTCTCGAACTCAGCGTACTCGGACCGGCTGCGATCGCCGTTCGGAGTGCGCCTGCCCTGCTGGCCCAGGGCGACGTGGCAGCGCTCGCGCGTGAAGTGATTGCCGAGGTTGCCGAGCAGGGCGGAAGTCGAGTGATCGAAGAGCGTCGTGACCATCTGCTTGCGGCCATGGCGTGCCGGGGCGCGGTCCGGGCCAATCGCCGCCTGAGCCTCGCAGAAATGGATGCACTGCTGCGCGAGATGGAGATCACCCCCGGCGCCGACCGCTGCAACCACGGGCGGCCGACCTGGTTCGAGGTCGGGCTTGCGGATCTGGATGCCCGCTTCATGCGTGGGCGTTGAGGTGCTCACGATTACGCCCCTGCTCGCGGGCCCACTCCGGTCGGCTTCAGGATGATCTTCATTCTCGGACCGACCGCATCCGGCAAGAGCGCGATCGCACTCGAGCTCGCCGAGCGGCTACCCGTCGAAATCGTCAGCGTCGACTCAGCGCTGGTCTACCGGGGCCTGGACATCGGCACGGCCAAGCCTTCGCTTGCCGAGCGTGCGCGCGTGGCGCACCACCTGATCGATCTCATCGAACCCAACGAGCGCTACTCGGCGGCCCGCTTCGCAAGCGACGCGAGCAGGCTGATCGAGGACATCGAAACGCGGGGCCATCTTCCGCTGCTGGTGGGCGGAACCATGCTGTATGCCAAAGCGCTCATCGAAGGTCTGCACGAACTGCCCGCTGCAGACCCGCTCGTGCGGGCGGCCCTTGACCGGCAGGCGCTCGAATCGGGCTGGCCGGCGCTGCACGAGCGCCTCGCGGCGCTCGACCCGGCGAGCGCGGCCCGGCTCGCACCGCACGACGCCCAGCGTATCCAGCGCGCGCTCGAGGTGGTGATCACCACCGGCAAGCCGCTTTCGGCCTGGCTCGCCGACGCGGCGCGGCAGCCCTCGCGTCCAGGTCTTGAACACCGGCCGGTCACTGTGATCGCACTCGAACCCGGCGATCGCGCGGTGCTGCACCGACGCATCGAAGCCCGCTTTGAGGCCATGATCCAAGCGGGCCTGATCGAGGAAGTACAAGGACTGCGCAAACGGGGCGATCTGGACGCCGAGTGCCCGGCGATGCGCAGCGTCGGCTATCGGCAGGTCTGGGCTTGGCTTGAGACCGGTGAGGCGACACCATTCAAACGCCTGATCGAGACCGGAGTCGCTGCGACGCGCCAGCTGGCCAAGCGTCAGCTCACTTGGCTCAGAGGCATGGAGCAGCGCCAGATCGTCGACTGTCTGGCCCGCGACCGGATGGAGCAGATCGAACGCAAAGTGCGCGAGGCATGGTCAGCGCAGCGACAAGGCCACTGAGACAAACTGAACGAAGGTTCAGTTGAGGCTCAATCGAACCACCAAAAATAGAGCAGATCGACCGCGTTTTCGCTGCCGCTCTGTGCGCGCAGTGACAGCCGATTGCTGATTTCATACTGCAGACGCACGAGGTTCCAGATGCCCTGGATGCCGCGCTCGTAGCTGACCGTGAGGCGCGAGTTCAGCCGCTTGCTGACCGAAAGG
>JBIKTA010000358.1:0-3781 GCA_044348315.1 Burkholderiaceae bacterium
TGCTCGTCATCGGAATCTGCCTGGGCACGTCTGCGCTTGCTCAGCAGTCGATTACGCCCGGCGACATCAGTCGCCAGGTCGAGCCCGTTCGAGTTCCTGCCCTGCCGACCCTCCAGAGCAAGGCGCAGCGCATCACGCGCCCCAGTACCCCGCAGCCCGGCAGCGTCCTGATCCGCGTTCAGCAATGGCGATTTCAAGGCAACACCATCCTGAGCGAAGCAGCCCTGCTGACCTCACTACAGCCCTTTACAGGGGAGGATCTCTCCTTCCAGCAGATTCGGGAGGCGGCCGCCCTCGTGCAGCAAACCTACGACGATGCTGGCTGGCTCGCCCGCGTTGATGTGCCTGCCCAGGATGTGACGGACGGACGCATCACGCTTCAGGTCACGGAAGCCCGCTTGGGTGAGGTGAGGCTGGATGCCCAGTCGACCAGCCGCGTCGGTCCCGAGCGTCTGAGGGTCTGGGTCGCATCGGGGCAGGTTGCGGGGCAGTCGCTCAGCACCCGCCTACTCGATCGGGGCCTGCTGCTGGCCGATGACCTGCCGGGCGTGAGCGTCGCCGGCGCCTTGCAGGCGAGCGCCCGGCCGGGCGCGACCGACGTGATCCTGAGCACCGTGGCCGAGCAGCCCTATAGCCTCGATATCAGTCTCGACAACCATAATGCTCGCACGGTGGGTGCCGGTCGCCTGAGTGTCAACACCCAGTGGAACAGCCCGGCCGGTTTTGGCGAAAGCTACAGTGCCCAGGCCTTCAAGAGCGAGGGCAGCGAGTATCTGGCCGTCGGCGCGAGCGCGCCCCTCGGCCGTGACGGCTTTCGCGTGGGGGTCAACGTCAGCAGGCTCGACTATGAGATCGTCACGCCCGATGCGGATGGCCGCCCTCAGGACATCCATGGCCGAAGCGAAAGCCTCGGGCTGGATCTGAACTACCCGTTGCTGCGTAGCCGACGGGCTAATCTATTTGCCACTGCGGGGCTCGAGCAGCGCCGCTATGAGGGATATGCCAACGGCCAGCGCAACAGCGATTACGAAATCGAGGCGGGTCGTCTCGGCCTGTCCGCCAACCTCTTCGACCAATTTGGCGGCGGCGCTGCCAACAGCCTGCGCCTGAATTGGCGCCACGGCGAAGTGATGGAGGGCCAGCTTCCGGTCGCACCCGCGGTGGCGGGCGCCTTCAAGAAGTTCAGCTGGATGCTCAGTCGCCAGCAGGCCATCAGCAATGATCTGAGCCTGCTGGTCTCACTGACGGGTCAGAACACCGGCGGCAAGGTGCTTGATGGCTCGGAGAACTTCAGTCTGGGGGGGCCGAGTGGCGTGCGTGCCTACCCGGTCAGCGAGGGCTCGGGGCCGCAGGGTCATGTGCTCAATCTGGAGCTGCGCTACCGCATCCACCCTCAGTGGCTGGTGACGCCTTTCTACGATCGTGGACAGATCGAGAAGCGCACGGCCGACCAGCGCAGTGCCTACCGTCTGGAAGGCGCGGGCATCGGTGTGACGTGGAGCGGCCCCGAGGGATGGACCGCCCGGCTTACCTTGGCGCATCGCCTGGGCGACAACCCCAATGCCAACACCACCACGGGCGCGGACCAGGACGGCAGTTTCGTCCGGAACCGTGCCTGGTTCACCCTCTCCCGAAGCATCTGACAAATCTGACGAACAAGGGATCCTGCCGTGAACAAGGTCTGCAAAGTCATCTGGAGCCATGTTTTGCAAGCGATGGTCGTGGTGTCGGAGGTCGTCCGGTCACATGGCAAGGCCAAGAGCTTGAGGCGGGGCGCCGTGACCCGCCCGTGCGATGCATACCTGCCGTCGACGGCTTGTGTCGTGGGGCACGCTGACACCTGGGCCGCCAGGAGTCTGGCGGGCGCCCTCGCACTGGCGATCGGCCCGCTCGGCGCGGTTGGGCATGCACTGGCTCAGACCATGGCCAGCGGGCTCGCCCCCGGTGCCCTCCCTTCGGGCGGCAGCGTGGCTGCGGGCCGTGCCACCATCAGCTCGAGCGGCGCCAATATGGTGATCGACCAGGCGACTTCGCGTGCTGCGGTCAATTGGCACAGCTTCAATGTCGGAAAGGACGCGGCGGTTCATTTCAACAACGCGGGTGGATCGACGCTCAACCGTGTGACCGGCCCCGAGGCCAGCACCATCCTCGGGCGCATCACCTCACCCGGGCAAGTGATCATCAGCAATGGCAACGGCGTGTTCTTTGGCCGCGGTAGCACGGTCGACGTGGGCAGTCTCATTGCCACCACGCACAGCATCAGCAATGAGCGCTTCATGGCGGGCGAGCTCAGCTTCGAGCGCAACGGCGCCACCGCCAGTGTGGTCAACGAGGGTGAACTGCGCGCCAGGCTCGAAGGCTATGTCGCGCTTTTGGCGCCCGAGGTGCGCAACCACGGCCTGATCGTGGCGGCCAAGGGGGCCGCGGTGCTCGCGGCCGGCGAGCAAATCGAATTGCAGATCGATCCGCAAAACCGCTTGACCAATATCCGTGTGAGCGCAAGCCAGTGGCGGGCGCTGGTGGACAATCGCCAGGCGATCGAGGCCGAAGGCGGCCTGGTGATCTTGAGCGCCATGGCCGCGCGCGAGCTGCAAGGCAGCGTGGTCAACAACAGCGGCAGGATCAATGCCAGCAGCCTGACCAGCCAGGGCGGTCGCATCCTCCTTACGGGCGACCACATCACGCTTGCCGAGGGCTCCAGCCTCAACGCGACCGGAGCCATCGGCGGAGGTCAGGTGCTGGTGGGCGGCGACTGGCAAGGCGGGGCGAACGCCGAGCGCCGTGTGTTTGAAGACCCCGATGCGCTGTACCAGGCCACCACGGTGACGATGGCGCAGGGTGCGACGATTGACGCCAGCGCCACCGCCAACGGCAAGGGCGGCACGGTAGTGCTCTGGAGTGACGTCACCCGGCCCGACGCCCTGACCCGCGCACACGGCAGCATCCTGGCCCAGGGCGGCGCCAACGGCGGCGATGGCGGGCAGATCGAGACTTCCGGTGGCCGGCTGATCACCGACGGGGGGACAGGCTCAGCCGCAGCCCCTAAGGGCAAAGCGGGCGATTGGCTGTTTGACCCCTACAACATCGAGATCGTGAGCTCGAGCGGCGATACCAATGGCAGCTTCAGCAGCGGCACGTGGACCCCATCGGATAACAGTTCCAAGATACTCAACACCAGCATCCAGAACCTGCTGAACGCCGGCACCAACGTCACCATCTCCACCGGCTTGGCGGGGTCGCCTGGCTCGGAGCTTGGTGACCTCATAGTCAATGCGCCGATAACCGCGAACGCAGGCTCCGCCAGCTTGACGTTGACCGCCTTGGGCGGCGTCGGGGTCAACCAAGCCATCGACATCAGGGGCCCGGTCACGATTTCCGGTAACAACATCGGGCTCAATGCAAACGTGACGACGCATGGGCAGATCACAGTCGGGGCAAGGGGCTACATCGTCACTGACGCAATTAATGGCGGCCAGAGTTTTTCAAGCAATGGCGGTGCGATTTTGTTCGCGGCCGATACAGACGCCTCTAACGGTGGCTCCATCATGCTGCATAAGGCAAGCCTGATCAGCAATGGCGGCAACATCACACTGGGAGGGGGGGATACTGCAGGCAGCGGGTATGCAGAGGGCCTGAATTACTCGCTGCCAAACGGAATGACGCCGAACTACCGTGGCGTCTGGCTGCACAGCAGCACCTTGGATGCCGGCGGGGGCAATATCGCCATACGCGGCAGAGGAGCAGCGTCGACAACAAACGCCAATTACTTCTGGGTTGGCGT
>JBIKTA010000359.1:0-3764 GCA_044348315.1 Burkholderiaceae bacterium
TCGTGCCGGCCCTGGCTGCAGCGCAGTTGGCGCACAAGGCCGGTCTGGTCAATGTCAACAAGCTCTGGTGCGGCGTCGATTGGGTCACCCTCGAGTCCACTGCGGCCAAGGGTATCCATGTACTGGGTGACTCGACCTTCTCGGCCCCGGCCATGCCCAAGTCGGGCCATATGGCCAACCAGCACGGCAAGGCGGCCGCGGCGGCGATTGTCGAACTCATGAACGGACGGGCGCCCCAGCCGGTGACGATGGCCAACACCTGCTACAGTTTCGTTGACGCGGACAACGTTGTGCACGTCGCATCGGTCCACCGTTATGACGGTGAGAAAAAGACCATGGTGACCGTACCCGGCAGCGGGGGCCTCTCGAGTCAGGCCAACAGGCTGGAGGGTGTCTACGCCAATGCCTGGGCACAGAACATCTGGAACGACATGCTGACCTGATCGTTTGCGCGAAGCGGCTGATCACCGATCCGCCGGATCGCTGCCCCGTGAGGGGTGGCGGTCCGGCGGCGCTGTTTTTGGGCTTGGTCAGGCGTGGCGGGGCCCGAATACCCCAGTGGCTGGCAGGTGATGCCTGTCCGAGGCATCATTCGGCGCTTTGTTTTTGTCAACAGGCCTCCGGGGCCGGGAGATGGTGATGACTCAGGTGGTATGGACGGGCGGTGAAGAGCATTGGGTGAACAGGGACGATGTCAAGCTGTTTCTCTGGAACAAGAAGGCCTCGCCTTCGGTACCCCGGGCAGGGACGATCCTGTTTGTGCACGGCTCGTCGATGGCCTCGCAGCCGACCTTCGATCTGACGGTTCCGGGCCGGCCCGATTCGTCGGTGATGGACTGGTTTGCTGCCCGCGGGTTCGATACCTGGACGATGGATAACGAAGGCTACGGGCGCTCGAGCAAGCACCGCAACATCAACTGTGACATCACCAATGGTGCGGCCGATCTCGAGGCTGGCTCGCGCTACATTCTTGACCGCGTTGGCGGTGGCAAGCTCCTGATCTATGGCATCTCGTCCGGCGCGCTGAAAGCCGCGCTCTTTGCCCAGAACCATCCCGAGCGCGTGGCGCGGCTTGCCCTCGATGCGTTCGTGTGGACGGGAGAGAACTCCCACACCCTCGAGAACCGGCGCAAGAAGCTGCCCGAGTTCATCGCGAACAACCGACGCCCGATCGACCGCGCCTTCGTGCACAGCATCTTCGAGCGGGACCATCCTGATACGGCTGACAAGGCAACGGTCAATGCCTTTGCCGATGCCATCCTGACGCTCGATGACTCGATGCCCACCGGCACCTATGTCGACATGTGCTCCAGGTTGCCTCTGGTCGATCCAGAGAAGATCAACGTGTCCTGCATGGTGATGCGTGGCGAGTACGACGGGATCGCGAGCTTTGAAGACCTGATCGAGTTCTACAAGCGATTGCCCAACACCAACAAGCAGTTCAGCGTGATGAAAGGCATCTCGCATGCGAGCTTTCAGCAGAAGAACTACATGATGGTCTATCACATCCTGCACGCCTATTTCACCATGCCCGAGCCGGTGTACCAGGGCTGATCCAGACTTTCAACACAGGAGACACGATGATGCGTCAACGCATGTTCTTGAAGGCGCTGCCCCTTGCGATCGCCGCCGGACTTTCGCTGCCGGCTGTGGCGCAGGAATTTCCCACCCGCCAGCCGATCCGGTTGGTCGTACCGTTCGCGCCAGGCGGATTCACCGACGTGGTTGCGCGCATCCTCAGCGCGAAGCTCGGCACGGCGCTCAACCAGAGCGTCGTTGTCGAAAACCGTGCGGGCGCGGGCTCGACGATTGGCAGCGAGTTCGTTGCGCGCTCAGCGCCCGATGGCTACACGCTGGTCATGATCTCGACCACGCATACGGTCAGCCCGGCGATCTATCGGAAGATCAACTACGACCCGGTCAAATCGTTTGCGCCGGTGGCGCGGCTGGTGGACTCGGCCTACGTGTTGATGGTCCACCCCAAAGTGCCAGCGAATACGATTGCCGAGTTCATCGCCTACGCCAAGCAGCGTCCCGGGCAGCTTCACTACGCGTCGTCGGGCAACGGCAGTTCGCAGCACTTGATGGCGGCGATGTTTGCTTCGATGGCGGGTATCGAGATGAAGCATGTGCCCTACCGGGGCAGCGCCGGCGCTTCGCAGGATCTGGTCGCCGGGGTCGTCGAGAGCAGCGTCGCGGGTGTGCCCAACGCGATGGCGCACGTGCCGGTCGGGCGTCTGAAGGCTCTGGGTGTGACCACGGCCAAGCGCATTCCGCAGTTGCCCAACGTGCCCACCTTTGACGAAGCAGGGGTCAAGGGCTACTACGCATCCGTGTGGCTGGCGCTGCTTGCCCCTGCGGGTACGCCCACGCCCATCATTGATCGGCTTAACGTCGAGATCAAGAAGCTGCTCGACCAGCCTGATACCGCCAAGTCGCTGTTTGACGCCGGCGTCGAGCCTTCCTACGCAGGTCCTGAGCAGACAGGCAAGCTGATCGTGAGTGAACTCGAGAAGTGGGGCAAGGTCATCAAGGACCTTGGCATGAAGATCGACTGAGGCCCGGATGCTCCGTGAACCCGCCATCGCGCCTGCCGCGGCGGCGGGTTCGCTCCTTCTCAGCGGCGCGCAGCTTGTCCTTGGGCCGCGTGCCAGCGACGGATCAGATCGCGTTCGGCTTCCGTGATGCCTGTGGCGTTGTTCTGCGGCATCTGCCGTGTGATGACGGTTTGCTGAAAGACCGCCTGAGCGTGTTGCGCGAGCAACTCGGGCGTGTGGAGCGCGACATTTTTCTGAGCCAGCCCTGCATTGTGGCAGGCCACGCAGCGCTGATCGATCACCTGGCGGACCGCTGCCTCGGATAGCGCGATGGAGACCGGTCCAGTGCCAGCGCCAGAACCCTGTCGTGCATCACGGCTCACCCAATGCCCGTCCCTGAGCCCCACACCCGCGAACACGACTGCAAGCAGCGCGGTGCCCGCGACAGCAGCCCGCCAGCTCACGGGCTGGCCCAGAGTCAGCGCCTTGTGCCGAATCACGAAGCTGTGCCGGATCAGCGCGCCTGCGAGCATCAGGCCGACCAGCACCAGCCAGTTGCCTGAACCCTGATAGAGCCAGCCGTAGTGGTTGGAAAGCATGGCGATCAGCACCGGCAGCGTGAAATAGGTGTTGTGCACGCTACGCTGCTTGCCCCGCTGGCCGTGAATCGGGTCGACTGGCAGGCCCGCCTTCATTTGCGCAATCACCGTGCGTTGGCCCGGAATGATCCACACCAGCACGTTTGCGCTCATCACGGTAGCCATCATGGCACCGGTCAGCAGAAAGGCTGCGCGGCCCGCAAACAGCTGGCAACTGAGCCAGGCGGCCAACACCACGAGCGCCGTGACGAGGAGTCCGATGACGCGTTCGCCCTGGGGGCGCCCGGTGAAACTCCTGCAGATCGCATCATAGGCGAACCAGAAGGCGGCCAGCAGACCGAGTGCGGTTGCGATCGCCGCAGGGGGTGACCAGTCAAACACCCGTCTATCGATCAGAAAATTTTCCGCATTGAAGAGGTAGAGCACAGTAAAGAGTGCAAAGCCCGTGAGCCAGGTCGAATAGCTCTCCCAGAAAAACCAGTGCAGTTTTTCCGGCAGGGTCTTGGGCGCGACCATGTATTTCTGAGGGTTATAGAAGCCGCCCCCGTGCACGGCCCAGAGTTCGCCGTCCACACCCTTTCTCACCAGGTCGGGATCGGTCGGCCGCGTCAGGCTGTTGTCAAGAAAG
>JBIKTA010000360.1:0-3756 GCA_044348315.1 Burkholderiaceae bacterium
ACTCTGCTCCGGAGAACGGGTCCGTGACCCACTGGAGCAGCATGAGAACCCTTGACCGCGTCTTCATTACCGCCTGGATCCTGCTCGGCCTGGCAGTGTGCGCCTACGCCTACCAGCTCGGTCTCTTCGGCCCCTCGGGACCGGAATCGGGTTTCTTCCCGTTCGTGGCGGGTCTTCTGCTGACGATCTCGGGGCTCGGGCTTGCAATCGGTCCCGGACAGCGTATCGAGTTGGACCGCAGCCTGTTCGACGACGCAGCCGCGCGACGCCGGGTGCTGCTCGTCATTGCGGCAGTGGCCGCGATGATCCTGCTGATGCCGTGGATCGGATTTCTGACCACTGCGGCCATCATGAGCCCGCTTCTTTTGCGCGCCATCGAGCCGCGCAGCTGGTTGTTCTGTGTGGTGACCGGGGGCACGGCTTCCGTGCTGATCGTACTGCTCTTTGCCCGTCTGCTGGATGTTCCGCTGCCGGTCGGGCCGATGGGGTTCTGAACCATGGAGGCGCTCCACCAACTGTTGAACGGCCTCAGTGTCATCATGAACCCGGGGCACCTGTACCTGTGCTTCATCGGCACGCTGATCGGAACGCTGATCGGCGTTCTGCCCGGAATCGGGCCGCTCGCGACCCTGTCCCTCTTGCTTCCGATCACGCTGACCCTCGATCCGGTGGGCTCGACCGCCATGCTGGCCGCGATCTTTTACGGCGCCATGTACGGTGGGGCAATCACGTCGATCCTGATCAACATCCCGGGCGAGGCGGCCTCGGTCGTGACCACGCTGGACGGTCACGCGATGGCGAGGCAAGGTCGCGCAGGCGCGGCCCTGGGTATGGCGGCGTTCAGCTCGTTCATCGGGGGGACCTTCGCCCTGATCCTGCTCACCTTCTTTTCGCCCTGGCTGGCGGCGGTGGCGATTCGCTTCGGTCCGCCCGAGTACGCCGGGCTGATGCTGCTCGGCCTGGTCTGCACGCTGCTGATGATTCAGGGCTCTCCGATCCGCGGTCTCACGATGATGGCGCTGGGGTTCCTGCTTGCATCGATCGGGATCGACATCGTCAACGGAACCGAGCGATTCACTTTCGGGTCGATCAACCTGACAGCGGGCATCGACCTGCTCGCGGTGGTCATCGGCCTGTTCGGCGTTTCGGAGATCCTGCTCAACGTCGAGGAGAGCTTGCGCAGCAATGCCGTCAAGGGGAGGATTCGCAATCTGCTGCCAACCCGCAAGGACTGGCGGGCTGCGTTACCAGCGCATCTGAGGGGAAGTTTCCTGGGATTCATCCTGGGCATCATCCCGGGAGGAGGTCCGATCACGGCCTCGTTCATGGCTTATGCCGCAGAGAAGCGATTCGCAGGGCGTTCGCATGAGTTCGGGACCGGCCGGATCGAGGGGATAGCGGGACCGGAATCGGCGAACAACTCTGCAGTGGTCAGCGGGATGATCCCTCTGCTCGCGCTAGGCATTCCCGGCAACGCGGTCACGGCCCTGCTGCTTGGGGCCCTCATCATTCAGGGGGTGCAACCCGGCCCGATGCTGATCACCCAGCAGCCCGACATCTTCTGGGGGGTGGTGGCGAGCCTTTTTGTCGGCAACGTCTTTCTGCTGATCCTCAATATTCCGATGGTTGGGCTCTGGGTTCAGTTGCTCCGTGTGCCCTATGCGGTGCTGTTCCCGCTGATTCTGCTTCTGGCGCTGGTGGGAACATTCGCGGCGAACAAGAATATTTTTGACCTCTGGGTCATGCTCGCCTTTGGGGTGGGCGGATACGTGCTGAGAAAGCTGCAGTATGAAATGACGCCGCTCGTGCTGGCCTTCGTGCTCGCACCGCTTTTCGAACAGTCGGTGCGTCAGGCACTGGTCATGTCGCCCCATGGAGCAATGATCTTCGTGCAACGTCCGTTCAGCGCGGTGCTGATCGCGCTCAGTGTGGTTCTGGCGCTGGCAATGGCCTTCAGACGCAGCAGCAAGCCCACAGGCGAGCAGGCCGGACCGATATAATCCGGTTTTGCGCGCCGAGGATCCGATGCGACTTGCCAAGAAGGCCCTGACGTTCGACGACGTTCTGCTCGTTCCCGCCTACTCCGAGATACTCCCCCGGGACACGTCACTCAAGACAAAGCTGTCCCGATCCATCACCCTCAATATCCCGCTGGTGTCTGCTGCGATGGACACCGTCACCGAGGCGCGGCTGGCGATCGCCATCGCGCAGGAGGGTGGGGTCGGGATCGTTCACAAGAACCTGAGCCCGGCTCGACAGGCTTCTGAAGTCGCGCGGGTGAAGCGGTACGAGTCGGGCATCGTCGCCGATCCGATCACGATTCCTCCCACGCTGAAGGTCCTTGAGGTCATCCAGTTGACCCAGCAGCACCGGATATCGGGGCTGCCTGTCGTCGAGAATGGTCGCGTCGTCGGTATCGTCACCAACCGTGACCTCCGCTTCGAGACGCGTCTGGATGCGCCGGTTCGCGAGATCATGACCCCCCGCGAGCGGCTCGTGACGGTGCCGGAGGGCGCCTCGATCGACGATGCTCAGGCGCTGATGCACAAGCACCGGCTTGAGCGCGTGCTCGTTGTCAATGACGCCTTCGAGCTCAAGGGCCTGATGACCGTCAAGGACATCCTGAAGGCGACCGAGCATCCGAATGCCTGCAAGGACGAGCAGGGCAAGCTTCGGGTTGGCGCTGCTGTGGGCACAGGGGGCGATTTCGACGAGCGAGTCGAGGCGCTGGTGCGAGCCGGGGTCGATGTGGTGATCGTCGACACGGCTCATGGTCACAGTCGCGGCGTGATCGACCGGGTTCGTGCGCTCAAGCACGCCCACCCCGGACTTCAGGTGATCGGGGGCAACATTGCCACCGGCGATGCCGCGCGGGCGCTTGCGGATGCGGGTGCGGACGGGGTCAAGGTCGGCATCGGGCCGGGCTCGATCTGCACGACTCGAATCGTGGCCGGTGTCGGTGTTCCGCAGATCAGCGCGATCAGCGATGTGGCTGCAGCGCTCGAGGGCAGTGGAGTGCCCCTCATTGCCGATGGCGGTGTCCGATATTCGGGCGACGTGGCCAAGGCCATCGCGGCGGGTGCGTCCTCGGTAATGATGGGTTCGGTCTTCGCAGGCACAGAGGAGGCGCCCGGAGAGGTCATCCTCTATCAAGGACGCTCCTACAAGAGCTATCGCGGGATGGGTTCGCTCGGCGCGATGAGCGAAGGAACGGCGGACCGTTACTTTCAGGACCCTGCGGCCAACACGGAAAAGCTCGTGCCGGAAGGCATCGAGGGGATGGTGCCCTACAAGGGGCCGGTTGCGGCGATCCTCTACCAGATGTGCGGGGGCCTGCGCGCCAGCATGGGCTATTGCGGGTGCGAGACGATCGAGGCCATGCGTACCCGCCCGCAGTTCGTCGAGATCAGTTCGGCCGGCATGCGCGAGTCGCATGTGCACGACGTGCAGATCACCAAAGAAGCCCCGAACTATCACGCTGACTGACCGGGGTGTCTGACCCCCGGTTCCGTTGTTCCACGCGCCAGATCGCTTCGCGTGCCCGCCGGCACGCTGGGCGCTTGGCGCATCAGACAGGCCTGCCATGCACGACCGTATTCTCATCCTCGATTTTGGTTCCCAGGTCACGCAGCTGATCGCCCGGCGCGTACGCGAGGCGCATGTGTACTGCGAGATTCACCCCTGTGATGTGAGCGATGCATTCATCCGCGAATTTGCGCCGCGTGGCGTGATTCTTTCGGGCAGTCACATGTCGGC
>JBIKTA010000361.1:0-3746 GCA_044348315.1 Burkholderiaceae bacterium
CCCGGCATCTCGGCAAATTGCGCATCGCGCGCCGAAAAATCGTTGAAGATGCAGTAGCCAAATACATGTTGCGGCGCATCCTCGATGCTCAGGTTTTTACCGCGCCGGCCTACGATCATCGCGACCTCGAGCTCATAGTCGATTGTCTGCGAGTACGACGGCCAGTGCACCTCGGCATCCGGGCCCACCACGCTGAAACAGTTGCTCTTGTAGTAGATGGGGCGCTCGTACCAGACCTTGGGCACTTGGACTTTTGCCGGATCGCGGGGCTCGGTCTCGATGCCAAAAAGATGGCGATTGGCACGCGACTGGCGTACGTGTTTTTCAAAGGTCAGAAAATCACGCAGGCGGCGCGGAACCGGAACGGGCGCGAGCAGCTTCAAGCCTGCGTAGGGGAGCGTGCTCGTTGCCTTGTGCACCAGGTCAGCCGCCCGCTCGAGCGCAGGCTCGCCCCCATCGATGAGATTGAGCATGTCGGCAAAGGTCGTCGCATCGCGCGACCCCGCTGCCGCCGCAGAGAGATCCACAACGCGATCGTTGTCACCGACAACCGCACCGATCCGGCGCGACCCGTCCGCGTGTTCGAATGTAATCAGTTTCATGTTGGTTGACTCGCACCGATAGGGCGCAGAAAAAGTTGACGGCTCGGGGAATCAATCGAGTTTGATGTTGGCCTTGCGAATGGCTGCGCCCCAGCGTTCGTAATCCGCCTTGACCGTGGCCGCAAACTGCGCAGGGGTATCACCTACTGGCGTGAGACCAATATCGGTGAAGCGCTTGCGCACGTCGGGCATGGCGAGCACCTTGGCCGTCTCCGCCGACAGACGTTCAACGATCGCAGCAGGGGTCCCCGCCGGCGCCAACAGTCCATGCCACGCATCCCCCGCATAGCCCGGGACGGTCTCGGCAATCGCCGGTACATTTGGAAGGGCTCCGATCCGCTGCGGCAGCGTGACCCCAAGGGGCTTCCCTTTCCCGCTTGCAACGAGCGGCACCGCTGTCGTGGCAGGCACCATCGACAGATCGGCCGCACCGGTCACGACCGACATCGCGCTATCGCGATTGGGCACATGCACCATTTTCATGCCGGTGGCATCAAGCAGCATTTCCATCACGACATGGTTGCCGGCACCGATACCCGCCGAACCAAAGTTGAACTTGCCGGGCGAGGCCTTGGCTGCGGCGATCAGGCCTGCCATGTCGTTGGCGGGAAAGCTGGGGTTGGCGAGCAACACATAGCCGAAGCGCACGGTCATCGTGACCGGAACGAAGCTCTTGAGCCCATCGTAGGAAAGCTTGGAGTAAAGATGGGGGTTGGCACAAATCACCGAATTGACCGGATAGAGCATCGTGTAGCCATCGGGCGGCGCCTTGGCAACCAGATCGGCCCCGATGATGCCGGCCGCGCCGGTACGATTTTCGATCAGCACGGTCTGGCCGAGGCTGTCGGTGAGCTTGGCGGCGATGATCCTCGCCGTGACATCGGGCGAACTGCCCGCCGGGAACGGCACGACAAACCGAACGGGCCGCGTCGGCCATGCCTGAGCCAGAGCATCTGACACCGGGATGAGGGTGGACGCCGCAAAAAGCCCTGTTGCAAGCGCCTTGACGTAGTTTGAACGCATGGTCTCTCCTCCTTGATTGAGATCGTCAGTGTGGGGCCGGGCTAAGCTCGCCGGGCTTCCGTTTTCTTTTCGTTCGATTCTATCGTGCCGGGCTCGATAACTGGGGCCAATTGAAGGTTGATCGGGCCCGCACGCCCCTTGTCCTGATACGCTGACAATTTATTTGGAATTTTCGTCTGACACTATTGCCAGCTTCCGGAGCGCGATGACATGAACGCTTACATCTATCTGTTCCTGGTGGTCGGTGCCCTCTTCGGGCTCGCCACCTACCCACGCCGCCACCTGTTCAGCGAGGGTCCGCGCCCCATCGACACGCCACCCGGTCGAGCCGCGATCGGCGACCGGATACTGTGGATGCTGATCTGCACCTTCCTCTGGCCCATCATGGTGCTGAGCGGACTGAACTCGATGCGCATCCTCAGCCGCCGGAGACGCCAGGCCCAGGAGGTGCGTGCCGGGTCGGCCCCGTGAATGACCCACTGGCGCTGATGCAGCACGCGTCACGGTTGAAACGCCTGATCGCGACGATCGGGCTGAGTCGATCACTGCGGACGAATTGCCGGCAATCCCCAGTCGTGAGACGATCGCGGCCGGATTGCCCGAGGCCCGCCCGTCATGAACGCTTCAATCGATCGTCTTGTCGAACAACTGCGCGTGGTGCTGTCCTTGCCAGATCTGAAGTTCAACGAGGACAGGGTCTGCTGCCTGTTCCGGCCGGGAGAACTTGATCTGCAACTGGAATGGGTGCCCGATCAGGCACGGCTGATGCTGCTCTCGCCCCTTGGCTTGCTCGGGAATGATCCGCAGCGGGCACGGGCGCTGCTGGCAGCCAATTTTCTATTCGGTGGTACGCGGGGCGAGACCCTTTCGCTCGAACCCGATTCAGATGAGGTGTTCCTGTGCGCCGGCATCGATCTGGATGAAGTGAGCACGCTGCACGCCATAGAGATGCTGAATCGTTTCATCGATACGGCCAAGCAATGGCGGGCCGCGCTGGCCGGAGGCCGCGCGCCACTGAACCCGCTCGGGTTCGCCGGGTCAATCCGTGTCTGAGGCGAGGTGATCGACATGGCAACAGTCAATCCCGACAAGCTGAGCTTCAACTTCGCGCAAGCGGCAAACTTCCGCTACGCCGGCAAGACCGTCAACCTCGAAAAAGCCGCAGACACGATCACGGTCAAGGACAAGAACGGTCAGGACAAGGTCATCAAGGGCTTTCAGGCAGACGACGGCACCTTTTTCAGGCTGAAGAAAACGGCCGACGGCAAGCACCAGATCGACGTCTATGGGACGCCGGAACAACTCGCGCGCAGCAACCTGCAGGTCCGTGGTGGGGAGGTGACCCGGGCGCGATTCGGCGATGAACGCTTCCGCAAGGTCGACCCCGATCTCTTCAGTCACCGGGACTTCGAGTTTCACGGGTCCATGATGGCCGACCGCGACGAGTTCGCCAAACTGCATGGTTTGAAACGAAAGGTCCAGGCGGGCCTGGACGCAGGCGGCCCCCTGCCGCCCGCTCCCTCGCTCTCAGCGGGCGGCCCCCTTCCAGAGGCGAAAGAGCCAGAAGACAACAGCCCGCCCGCAACGACGGCGGCTCAGACTCCCGAGGAATCCTCGACACTGCCCGAACTGGTCTGGGACGAGACGCCGATCGATCTCGGCAACCGCGAGGCCCTGAAGCATCACGTCGGCTACGGCAATTTCTTCAGCAGCCCCGACCCGGTGTTCAATGATCGGCTGGCGTCGTATTTCGCGGTGCTCACCGGTCACGAGCAGCCGCCCCCCGGCACACCCGCGCTGGAACTGCTCGACGATGGACAGCTCACGTTCGGCGATGTGAAGGCCGCCGTCGATCAGCTGAGCGTGCCGATGGGCTCAGTTGCGCGACAAAACCCAGCGTCGGTGCTGGCAGACCTTGGTCGCCAGCCGGTCGCAACGCTTGCCGATGGCAACTGTCTGTACGCGGCGCTCGCGCATACGCTGGATGGGGCGGACCCCATGGATCCCGACGCAGCGCTCGGTCAGCGCCAAGCACTGCGGGAGGTCTTCAATTTCGCCCAGGGCCAACCCGATCAAGTTGCCCGGATCGCCGGACGCAACGACGCCAGAAGCATCGAGCGG
>JBIKTA010000362.1:0-3736 GCA_044348315.1 Burkholderiaceae bacterium
CACCATTTTGCGCAATCCTCGATGAATCGCTACATTCTCGCAGTCATCCGGCAGGCTCGCCAGGCCATGCCCCAACCCAGGAGAAACTCAATTGGATCTGCAACTCAAAGGCAAGACCGCGCTCGTGACGGGCGCCAGTGTGGGCATCGGCCGGGGCATCGCCCTGGCGCTCGCGGCCGAAGGCGTTCGTGTGGCGCTCTCGGCGCGCCGGCTGGAGAAACTGCAGGAAGTCTCTGCTGAAATCGTCGCCGCAGGCGGTGCCGCACCGGTCGTGATCGAGAGCGACCTCTATGCCGAGGATGCGGCCAAAAGGCTCGCCGATGCAGCGATTGCCGGTTTGGGGCACGTCGACATCCTGATCAATAATGCCGGCGGCTCGCGCAGCTTCAAGGACCTGCACGTGAGCGAGGAGCAGTGGCAGGAGGCGATCACGCTCAACTTCCATCGTCCGCGACAGGTCGCCGACGCGCTGATCGACCAGATGATTGCGCGCAAATGGGGTCGTATCGTCAATATCACCGGCAAAAGCGAGCCCGAGCACGTAAATGGCGCTTTCTGTGCCAAGGCCGGCATCCACAGCTGGGCCAAGGGCCTGTCCAGAATGGTCGGTCAGCACGGCATCACGGTGAACTGCGTGCCTCCCGGCCGGATCCATTCCGAGCAGATCTTCCGCAACTACACGCCCGAGTATCGCCAGTGGCAGGCCGAAAACGAGATCCCGATGGGCCGCTACGGTGAGCCCGAAGACATCGCCGCGCTCGTGACCTTCCTCGCCTCGCCGATCGCGAGCTACATCACCGGGACGGTCATCCCGGTTGACGGGGGCCTGCGGCGCTATCAGTTCTGAGCGGTGCGGCGCGTTCCAATGGCCGAAACCGATCCCAGGGCGCTGGCAAGGTCGTACCAAACTCGCTAAAGTCTCGGCCCGGATCAGGAGGGAGCATGACGACCGACGTATTGGTGGTGGGCGGAGGCAATGCCGCGCTCTGCGCCGCGCTGATGGCGCTCGAGGAAGGCGCCAGTGTGAGGATCCTCGAGGTGGCGCCGCGTGAGTGGCGCGGCGGCAATTCGATGCACACGCGCAACTTGCGTTGCATGCACGACGCGCCTCAGGACGTGCTGGTGGATACGTATTCGGAGGATGAGTTCTGGCAGGACCTGCTCCGGGTCACCGGCGGCATCACGACCGAATACCTCGCCCGACTGGTGATCCGTGCATCGGCCACCTGCCGCCCTTGGATGGTGAAACACGGCGTGCGATTTCAGCCCTCGCTCTCGGGGGCGCTCCACACCGCCCGCACCAATGCGTTTTTCATGGGCGGCGGCAAGGCGCTGATCAACGCCTACTACCGGAGCGCCGAGGCGCTCGGGGCCCGGGTCGACTACAACGCCGAGACCGTCGGCATCGAGCTTGACGGCGGCCGATTCGTTGCCGCGCTCGTTGACCATCATCTGCCCGATGGCTCCAAGCGGCGGGAGCGGATCGAGGCGCGTGCCTGCGTGCTCGCGAGTGGGGGTTTCGAGTCGGATCGCGAGTGGCTGCGCGAGGCCTGGGGGCGGAACGAGCAGGGCGAGTATCCGGCCGACAATTTCCTCATTCGTGGCACCCGCTACAACCGCGGAATCGTGCTCAAGGACATGATGCGACAGGGCGCCGACACGCTCGGCGATCCGACCCAGGCTCATATGGTCGCGATCGACGCCCGCGCACCGCTCTACGACGGCGGCATTTGCACCCGGATCGACTGCGTGTCGCTGGGGGTGGTCGTCAATCGCGATGCGCACCGCTTCTATGATGAGGGCGAGGATTTCTGGCCCAAGCGCTACGCCATCTGGGGGCGTCTGGTCGCCATGCAGCCCGGGCAGACCGCCTGGTGCGTGATCGACGCCAAGGCCATCGGCCGCTTCATGCCCCCCGTCTTTCCGGGTGTACGCGCCGACAGCCTGCCCGAGCTTGCGCGCCGCATCGGTGTCGACGAGGCGCAGTTCATGCAGACCCTGCAGTCCTACAATGCGGCATGCCGGGTCGGTACCTTCGACCATACCTCGCTCGATGATTGCCACACCGAGGGGCTGCTGCCGGCCAAGACCCACTGGGCGCGCCCGATCGATACGGCGCCTTTCTTCGGTTACCCGGTCAAGCCCGGAGTGACCTTCACCTATCTCGGGCTGCGCACCAACCAGACCACGGCCGTGCACTTCAGCGGGCGGGCGAGCCCGAACCTGTTTTCAGCGGGAGAAATCATGGCGGGGAACGTGCTCGGCAAGGGCTACACCGCTGGAGTCGGTATGAGTATCGGAACCGCCTTTGGCCGGATCGCCGGCAACCACGCGGCCGCGGCGGCGCTGGGTCATGCTCCGTGCGATCCCTGGGTGATCGCCGATCAAGGGGAGGTCAGCCATGCAGTCGCTTGAGACACTGACCCGCGAGGCGCAGCGCCTGGGGCAGGGCGCGGAGGGTATGCAGCGGATGTCGCTATCGGGCGTCACAGGGCCCGAGGCCGAGACCCCCGCGGAGATCGAGGTCGCCCGTCAGATGGCGATCTGCAACGCCTGCCGCTATTGCGAGGGTTTTTGCGCGGTCTTTCCGGCGATGACCCGCAGACTCGATTTCGGTAAGGCAGACGTCCACTACCTGGCCAACCTCTGCCACAACTGCGGTGCCTGCCTGCACGCCTGCCAGTACGCGCCGCCGCATGAGTTCATGGTCAACGTGCCGCGCGCCATGGCCCAGGTGCGGGGGCAGACCTATACCGACTACGCCTGGCCCGCCCCGCTCGGCGCGCTCTATCGCCGCAACGGCCTCTTTGTCGCACTCGCGCTCACCTTCGGTATCGCGCTCTTTCTGATGCTTGCGGCGGCCCGCCAGGGCAGTCTCTGGGGCGCGGTGCCTGAGGGCAGTTTCTATGCGATCTTTCCGCACAACCTGATGGTGTCGATGTTCCTGCCGGTGTTCGGTTTTGCGGTGCTGGCGCTTGCGCTTGGCGTGACCCGCTTCTGGCGTGCGGTCAAACCCGCGACAGGGGGGGCTGACCTGGGCGGACCCGCAGCGGCCGAGGGCGCCCATGCGGCCTTGAGACTCAAGTACCTCGATGGTGGCCACGGTGAGGGCTGTCACAACGAGGACGACGGCTGGACCCAGTCCCGCCGCCGTTATCACCATCTGACCTTTTACGGCTTCATGCTCTGTTTTGCCGCGACCAGTATCGCGACGATCTACCACTATGTGCTCGGCTGGGAGGCACCGTACGGCTGGACCAGTCTGCCCAAGCTCTTTGGCATCACGGGGGGCGTGGCAATGGTGATTGGCACGACCGGGCTGTGGCGTCTGCGCTTGCGGCGGCATCCGGAACACATCGAGCCCTCGCACCACGGCATGGATCTTGGCTTCATCGCGCTGCTCTTCCTGACGGCGGCCACGGGCCTGTTGCTCATGGTCGCGCGCGAGACGGCGGCGCTGCCGACTGCGCTCTGCGTACACCTTGGCGCCGTGATGGCGCTGTTCCTGACGATGCCCTACGGCAAGTTTGCCCATGGCATCTTCAGGTCGGCAGCGCTCCTGCGTTATGCCGTGGAGCGCCGCCTGCCGAACAAGCTGGGGCTATCAGGAGAGTGATCGGGTGCGGCCTGTCGTCCGACAGGCCGCCCTCGAGCGTTCTGGCGCACCACACGGGCCGCGCTATGACCCGGTCGTTCCGCCCGATCTCCAAGCGCGTTGACCGGAATCTTCAGATAG
>JBIKTA010000363.1:0-3735 GCA_044348315.1 Burkholderiaceae bacterium
GCAAGCCCAGCAACCAGGAATACGACCCCCATGACAAAAACCCAGCGGTCGACCTCACCGGCCGCAAATCGCACCGCAATCTCATCGTGAGCCAGAGATCCCGCTCCGCCGTAAATCATCGACATGCCATACAAGAGGAAGCCCGATGCCAACGCGCCCAGCACAAAATACTTCATCGCGGCCTCAGTGGAGGTCGCATCGTCGCGCCGCAACGCCACCAGCGCATAGAGTGAGAGCGACATCAACTCGAGGCCCAGATAGACGACCAGCAGATTGCCCGCCGACATCATGACCATCTGCCCAAGAAGCGACAGCATTGCGAGCGCCATGAATTCGGAGCCCGGCATCTGCCGCTGGGCGACATAGCGGGTCGACAGCATCAGCGTCGCAGCGACCGCGAGGATGGCTGCGATCTTCAACAAGGTCGACAGACTGTCGGCCACGTACATCCCGCCAAACGCGGTCTGGGTGCCGTCGACCGGCTGAGCAAAGAGGCCCAGAAGCGGCAGCGCGAGCACGAGCAGGGCGCGCACAAGGCTGCGAGCGGGACTTGGCGGCGAGACGACTTCAAGCAGCAAAAACACACAGACGCCGACCAGGAGCAAAATCTCGGGCAGCACGAGAGCAATGTTCAGTGAATCGTTATTCATCGTGCTTACCTGATCTTGGAGATCGAGACGTGCTGCAGCAGTGCGTCGATCGAGACTTCGGTGATGTCGGTAAAGGGCTTGGGATAAAGCCCCATCAACAAAACGAGCGCCGCCATCAGGACCAGCATCCAGAACTCGCGGCGATTCAGATCGGTGAGCCCGGCAACGTGGTCGTTGGCCACCTCACCGAAGATCACCCGCTTGTACATCCAGAGCGAATAGGCTGCCCCGAAGATCAACGTGGTCGACGCGAGGAAGGCGATCCAGAAATTGTACTGGACAGCGCCAAGAATCACGAAGAATTCGCCGACGAAACCCGAGGTGGCGGGCAGCCCGCTATTGGCCATGGCAAACAGCATGAAGAGCGCGGCAAACTTTGGCATCGTGTTGACCACGCCGCCATAGTCGGCAATGTTGCGGCTGTGCATGCGGTCGTAGAGCACACCGATGCAGAGGAACATCGCCCCCGATACGAAACCATGCGAGATCATCTGCACGATCGCGCCCTGCACGCCCATCTGATTGAAGATGAAGAACCCGAGGGTGACGAAACCCATGTGGGCGATCGACGAATAGGCCACCAGCTTTTTCATGTCGGTCTGAACGAGCGCAATCAGACCAATGTAGACCACCGCAATGAGTGACAGCAGGATCATCAGCCAGGAGAGCTCGACGCTCGCGTCCGGGGCGATCGGCAGCGAAAACCGCAGGAATCCGTAGGCGCCGAGCTTCAGCATGATCGCCGCCAGCACCACCGAGCCGCCTGTGGGCGCCTCGACGTGGGCATCGGGTAGCCAGGTGTGCACCGGCCACATCGGCACCTTGACCGCAAAGGCGACCAGGAACGCCAGGAAGATGAATACCTGCTCGTGCAACGTAAGCGGAAGCTCGTGCCAGTCGACGATGGCAAACGACCCCGACTCGAGATAAAGATAGATCAGGGCCACCAGCGTCAGGAGCGACCCCAGGAGCGTGTAGAGGAAAAACTTGAACGCCGCATAGACACGATTGGGACCGCCCCAGATTCCGATGATGATGTACATCGGAATCAAGGTGGCCTCGAAGAACACGTAGAACAACAGTCCGTCCAGGGCACTGAACACGCCGATCATCAAGCCCGACAGGATCAGAAAGGCCGCCATGTACTGTGTGACCCGATCCTCGATCACCTCCCAAGCGGCGACCACGACGATCACCGTGATGAAAGCCGTGAGGATCACAAACCAGACCGAGAGGCCATCGACCCCCAGAGAATAGCTCGCACCGAGAACATCGATCCAGGCGAGTTCCTCGACGAACTGAAAGTCAGCGCTGCTACGATCGAAGCGCGTAAAGAGCGGCAGCGTCACGAGAAACCCGATCACCGAAACGATCAGGGACACCAGGCGGACCGCCTGACGGTAGCGATCGGAACCAAACACGAGCAGGCCAGCGCCCGCCAGGATCGGGATCCAGATCGCTGCACTCAGAATGGGGAAGGCGTTCATGGGATCGAGGTGGGCCCTGAGTCTGCGTTCAACGATCGAGAAGCGGCAGCACCGCGTAGAGCAGGAGCAGCGCGACGCCCACGATCATGGTGATCGCGTAGGTGTTGATCCGGCCGGTTTGCACCCCTCGGATCACGTCTGCAACGGCGCCGACGAACCGCGCCGTGCCGTTGACCGCGAGACCATCGATCAACTCCTGATCGCCCCGCTTCCAGAGGATGCGGCCGATCAGGCGAGAGCCGCCTGCAAACACAACCTCATTGATCCGATCGAGGTAGTACTTGTTCTCAAGTAGACGATGCAAGCCCTGGAATCGGGCCTGGATCGCGGTCGGGATCGAGGGATTGATGACGTAGAAGTACCAGGCCAGGACCACGCCTGCGAGCGCCAGCACGAAGGGCAGCGTCTGAAAGGCGTGGACACCGAGCGCGAAGGCACCATGAAAGTGGGCGGCGAGCTCAGCCATCGCCGGGTGCCGCTCGAGCACCGTGATCACGCCCTTGAAATAGTCTCCAAACAGCATCGGCCCCACCGCGATGAAACCGATCGCGAGCGAAGGGATCGCAAGCAGAATCAGCGGAACGGTGACGACAGCAGGCGACTCGTGCGGACGATCACCGGGCGCAAGGCCGTGATGGTGATCGCCATGGTCGTGGTCATCGTGCGCCGCGTGGGCACCCCGCGCGGGACGGTCGTTCCAGCGCTCGCGCCCGTGGAAAACGAGAAAGTACATGCGGAAAGAATAGAAAGCCGTCACGAACACGCCGGCCATCACCGCGAAGAACGCAAAGCCTGCGCCAGGTACCTGCGCGTAGCGCGCGGCCTCGATGATCAGGTCTTTGGAGTAAAACCCCGACAGAAAGGGCGTGCCGATGAGTGCAAGCGAACCGATCAGGCAGGTGATCCAGGTAATGGGCATGTAGCGACGCAGCCCGCCCATGTTGCGCATGTCCTGATCATGATGCATGCCGATGATGACCGAACCCGCCGCAAGAAAGAGCAGCGCCTTGAAGAAGGCATGGGTCATCAAATGAAAGATCGCGACGCTATAGGCCGAGGCGCCAAGTGCCACCGTCATATAGCCAAGCTGCGAGAGCGTCGAGTAAGCGACCACACGCTTGACGTCGTTCTGAACGATACCGAGAAAGCCCATGAAGAGCGCCGTGATCGCACCGATCACCATGACAAACCCGAGCGCCACATCCGACAGCTCAAAGAGCGGCGACATGCGACTCACCATGAAGATGCCCGCGGTGACCATGGTCGCCGCATGAATCAGGGCCGAGATCGGCGTCGGACCTTCCATCGAATCGGGCAGCCAGACATGCAGGGGAAACTGAGCTGACTTGCCCATCGCTCCGATGAAGAGGCAAATGCAGGTCACCGTCAGCAGCGACCACTCGGCCGTACCCATCAGATTGATGGTGCGGTCAGCCAACCCAGGGGCAGCCTTGAATACTTCGGCGTAGTCGAGACTGCCAAAATAAGCCAGCACCAGGCCAATGCCGAGGACAAAACCGAAATCGCCGACACGGTTGACGAGAAAGGCCTTGAGGTTAGCGTAAATCGCAGTCGGGCGCGTGTACCAGAAGCCGATC
>JBIKTA010000364.1:0-3727 GCA_044348315.1 Burkholderiaceae bacterium
GCTGGTGGACTTGCGTTTCAGCCAACTATACCAACTCCGGGTGATAGCGCGAAGCGCGAGGATTCGGTTCAGGCCGCTGTACTTTGGGCACCATGCACCCCTCGATCGCTCAACACTTGCCCGCCATGAGCCGTCTCTGCGAACGCTACAAGATTCGCCGATTGGAGCTATTTGGTTCGGCTGCGCGGGGCTTTGATTTTCATGCGGCGAGCGACGCCGACTTCCTGATTGAATTTGCCCCCGACGCGCCGGCCGACTTAGATCGCTTTTTCGGCTTCAAGGCTGAACTTGAAAAGCTTCTAGGCATCAACGTCGACCTCGTCGAGCAGGGCGCCATTAAAAACCCGTACGTACTGGCCGATATCAACCGCAGCCGTCAAAGGCTGTATGGCGCGTGACCCACGTGCTTTCCTCTGGGATTCGGTGGACGCCGCGAGGTCAATCCTGCGGTTTATCGAAGGTCTCGATTCAATTGAATATGGCGGTAGCGATCTAGTGCAGGCGGCGGTCGAACGCAAGTTCGCAGTGATCGGGGAGTCACTCAATCAGCTCGCGAGGCTTGACCCAGTCCTGGCAGCGAAAATCCCTGACTTGCCGCAAATTGTCGCATTCCGCAACCAGTTGATCCACGGATACGCTACGGTCAATGCGATGACCGTCTGAAATATCGCGCAACACTCCCTGCCGGAGCTGATAGCCACCATCGAGCGCCTGTTTGACGAGATCCGTTAACGCCCAGCATCCGCAGCAATCAATCGCCGCGACGCGAGCGAGGCGTTCGACAAGCGCCACCCCGAATCACCCGTACAGAACCCGATCAGGCGGTCACGGCAATAGCATCGAGGCCGCAGAACATGTGAGTGTGCAGGCAACCGTTCATCGATTGGGCAGAGAAAGGGTGAATTCGATATCCGGCCCCACCATTCGACAAACCAGATCACCACCGAGCGCGCGCGCGGCATGGCGTGACAACCACAAGCCGAGACCGGCACCGCGATGGCTGCGGGAGTGCGCCTCTCGCCAATATTTCTCGAAGACCTTGTCAGCGTCAACGACTGATCGACTCATGCGTCGATTGCGGGTGACAAGCAGCACGCCCTGGCCCTGGACGAGCGTCGCGGTCTCGGTCGATACTTGGATGATCGTGCCCGGCTCACGGTAGCGATCGGCATTTTCCAGAAGATTGGCGAGGATCAGATCCACGTAGGTCCAATCCTGTCGGAGCGTGAGCCCTGGCTCGAGCGCGAGCGACACAGCCTTGAGGCCCAGTCGATCGATACAGTCATCGATCCGGACGGCGACCAGTGCCGTGGAGGAATCGAGCGAAACATCGCCTTCGAGCTGCCGGGCCGTCTGAACCTTGTCGAGCACAGCAGCAGCGGCAGCAAGAGATGCTGACGCGCGAGACAGCGACGCCGTCATTTCCGGGCTGAAAGACAATGATCCGGGCCCATATCCGCGACCGCTGGGCTGCCGGATGCCCTCCAGGTCGGGAAAATCGCCCGACTGAATGCGCTGCAGCACAAGCGTCGCGGTACCGAATGCGTTCCGTAGTTCGTGCGTGAGCATCGCGAGAAAACGATCGCTTTCGTCGTTTTGCGCGGAGATCATGGCCAGCTCGCGGACGGCCTGTTCCTGGGCGAGCCGCAATCGCTGGCGTTCGAGCGAATCGAACCGACCCAGTCGGGCGAGAGTCATCGAGAGCGTCACCGCCACCAGCAGGCCGTGGCCCATGGTGAGGTGGATCGCGAGCGCACCGCCCACACCGGTGCCCAGCACCGGCAGCATCGTCAAACCGAGCGTCACCAGGATCAGGCCATAGGCCACCAGCAGCGTGCGCTGCTCGGCCGAGGTCTTGCTGCCAGGGACAAATGCGGCCACCGACACGGCCAAGGCACCGAAGAGCACCAGCCACGCATTCAGGCTCAAGGGCAAGCGCGCCTCGGTAAAGGTGAGCAAAACGAAATTGGTGATCGAAACAGCAATGCAGGCGTCGACCGCCCAAAGACTCCATCGGGACGGCTGGAACCGACCCAGAAAAATCCGGTGAAAGAACGCTCCACTCAGGGAAGATGACAGTACGAAGCCGATGGTCCAGCGGTCACTCGCGACCCCATCCAGCAGGAACGCCGCCGCGAGCCCCGTGATGCCGAGCCCCATCCCGGTGAGCGCAACCAGGTAAAGGCCAAAGACCGCGAGCGCGGCATCCCTCCTCAGCCACGCCGAGGCGAAGGCCCAGAGTGCCAGAAACGACATGAGGCCAAAGTAGATGCCGAAGGCAAGATGCTCGATCGCGGCCGCATGAAAAGCGTCCGCCTCCTCCATCAGGGCCAAAAAGACCGCCATCGTGCTTTGGGTATGCACGCGGACATAAATGGGCCCTGGGAATCCGCTGTAGATCCGGGCCGAGAAGGCGGTATCGCTCAACAGATTACCGCCACGCGGCAATTGATCGCCCAGGGTCTGCACGGACCAGCCGCCGTCGCCCACAGGCTGGTACACGTCGATCCGGTCGAGATACGCTGGCCGAATACGCAGGCGCATCGGCACTGCGGGCGCGTCGGCCGCGCGCTCGACACGCAGCCACAGGGCAGCCGAGGTAAACCCGAGGCTCAGATGATCCTCAACCGGCCGCCAATCGGTGCGCGCCCGGACCGCACCGAAGGACTGCGTGGCGCTCGGGTCTTCGAGCATCCAGATGCGCTCGATCCAGTCGCGGGCCGATGCGGCTGGCGGCGCGAGGGCGAGCATCAGCAGCAGCGCGCAAACGATCCGCCTGAGGCAATCAGGTCGCGCGGCCGTCAAGACGTTCCCACGGAACAGAGGGCCTCCTAGCATCAGCGCCGACGGGCAATCAGGCGGCTTGCTTTAGCCGCTCGATGCGCGGCCGCCGCATGTTCTGCTCGGCCTGCCACAAATCGTAGGCCGCCTGCATGCGCAACCACATCTGCGCATCGATCCCCAGCCAATCCTGCAGACGAAGCGCCATGTCCGCACTGATTGCAACGTGGCCATTGAGGATGCGTGACAAGGCCGCCCGCGTCACGCCGAGCTGCCTCGATGCCGCAGTGATCGTCACGCCAGAGGGCCAGCCATCCCGTAGCACCTCGCCGGGGTGGAGGGGATTTTGAATGCGGTTCATTATCAAACCCCAGTGTTCTTAGTTGCGCGCGGAGCCGACCATCATGATGAGCTTGGATACCCGCCTTGCTCCCCGCTGCGATAGAAAGCCTCGAGTCCCTTGTGGGGGAGAGTTTTCATCACGGACTGGAGTATAGCCACACTATACGGGCGGCAGTCAGATATCGATCAGCCCGCCCTGAATGCTGCGAGGGCAGCGCTGACAGGAGGCCAAGGATAGTAGACTACTCCCACCCTGTTCGTAGGGCCGACAGCGCCGCCCCGCACCCGGAAACATCTGGAACCTCCATGACCCTGCACTAGACGATCGTCATCGACACCCTTTACGGCAAGATGATGGTCAACCGTCATGACATCAATCAGACTCATGCCCGTCTTAAAACGGGCCTAGTTATCGATCGAGACCAGGTCAGACTTGCGCAGTACTTTTGTCAGGTGGCTCCCGAGCGCTCACTAATGCTCGATATCGGTGCGAATTTTGGAACCTACTCTCTGGCATGCGCCCCCTTGTTACTAAGGTTTGCATAAAGAATGTCACATAGCAGCAGCGTACTGACACTCGGGTTGCTGGAAAAAAGACCTCACC
>JBIKTA010000365.1:0-3722 GCA_044348315.1 Burkholderiaceae bacterium
AATCCTTCGAAATTCGAGCTGGCCCGCACCTTTGGCGCCACCGACTGCGTCAATCCCGCCGATCACGATCGCCCGATTCAGCAGGTGATCGTCGAGATGACTGGCTGGGGCGCGGATCACACCTTCGAGTGCATCGGCAATGTCAAGGTCATGCGTGCTGCGCTCGAATCGGCGCACCGCGGTTGGGGGCAATCGGTCATCATCGGCGTGGCGGGCGCCGGCCAGGAAATTTCGACCCGACCGTTTCAGCTCGTGACCGGTCGACGTTGGCTGGGCACCGCTTTTGGCGGCGTCAAGGGCCGTTCCGAAGTGCCCGGCATGGTCCAGGACGCGATAGCGGGCAAGATCAAGCTGGCGCCTTTCGTTACACATACGATGCCGCTCACCCAGATCAACGAAGCCTTTGACCTGATGCACGAGGGCAAGTCGATCCGCTCCGTCGTCAACTTTTGACCGCCATGGAACGAATCGAGTCTCGAGCCAGTTTTGGCGGTCGTCAGGAAGTCTGGAAGCACGCCTCCAGCACGCTTGATTGCGAGATGCGGGTGGCAGTCTACCTACCGCCTGCCGCACTCCAGGGCGAGCGCTGTCCGGTGTTGTACTGGCTCTCCGGACTGACCTGCACCGAGCAAAATTTCATCACCAAGTCGGGCTTTCAGGGCTACGCCGCGCAGCACGGTGTGATCTTGGTTGCACCGGACACCAGCCCTCGCGGAGCGGAGATCGCCGACGACCCTGCTTACGACTTGGGGCAGGGCGCAGGCTTCTATCTGAACGCGACGCAGCCTCCGTGGTCGGCGCACTACCGGATGGAAGACTACGTCGTGGACGAACTGCCGGCGTGGGTCGCACAACACTTTCCGGCGAACAACGCCCGAGGCCTTTCCGGTCATTCGATGGGCGGGCATGGTGCACTCACACTGGCCCTGCGTTATCCCGGTCGCTACCTGAGCGTGTCGGCCTTTTCACCGATCGTGGCGCCCAGTCAGGTACCGTGGGGACAAAAGGCCTTCACGGCCTACCTCGGTGAGGATCCAGAGTCGTGGCTCGCTCATGATACTGTCGCGCTGATTGGCAAAGCGCAGGAGCGCTTGTCTCTGTGGGTCGATCAGGGCGAGGCCGATGAGTTTCTCGACACTCAGCTGCGGCCGGATCTGCTCGAGGCGGCCTGCGCTGCGACCGGACACCCATTGGCCCTGCGTCGTCACGCAGGCTATGACCACAGCTACTATTTCATCGCCAGTTTCATTGGCGAGCACATCGCGCATCACGCGAATGCGTTCAAGGGGGCGGCGGCGAGCAGGCGAGGCGCCTGAGGGTCAACGCCCTGCGCTCGAGCGGGCGAAGCGCTTGAGGGTCAATGTCCTGCGCGCGTTCAGGCAAACCGCTCAATCGTGTTCATGGGCAGCCGCCTCACGCGGATGCCCTTTAACGCGAAAAGAGCGTTGGCAACGGCCGGCGCAATCGGGGGCGTGGCAACCTCCCCGATTCCGCCGAGCGGCGCGTCGCTCTCCAGAATCACGGTGTCCACACGCGGCGTTTGCGGCAGCGACAGCATCGGGTAGGTGGTGAAATTGGTCGCCTGCGCCTCGCCATTTACGAATCTGACTTCGCCGAACAGGGCCGCCGTGAGGCCGAACACGATGCCGCCTTCCATCTGCTGGCGCACCATCTCAGGATGCAGTGCCGTGCCGCAGTCGACCGCGCACACGACACGTTCGACGCGAAGCGCGCCGTTTGCAGCTTGGGCGATCTCGGCGACCTGCGCGCAGATCGACCCGAATGACTCGTGAAAGGCGATGCCACGCGCCCGACCGGGGCCCAGCGGGCGGCTCCAGTGCGCGGCTTCGGCGGCAGCGTTCAGCACCCTGATCTGCCTGGGCTTGCCGGCAAGCAGGCGTCGCCGAAATTCCAGCGGATCGAGTTGGCAGGCGACCGCTACTTCATCGATGAAGCTCTCGACAAAGAAGGCGTGGTGCGAGTGCCCGACGCTGCGCCAGAAGCCCACTGGAATCGGACACGGCACGACCCGATGATTGACCTCCTGGGCCCCCAGTTCATAAGCCTTGTCGAACGCGCCCTCGACATTGGTCTTGTCGGGGACGAGCGCTGCAGCCCACTGCGGCAGCGCGCGCGCCATCATGGATTGCACGATCGAGGCGCTGGCGCTGGCATGCCGCCAAGCGAGGATGCGCCCATCGCGATCGACCCATGCCGTGAGGCGCGCGGCCGCGGCGGGTCGATAGGTGTCGAGCATCAGATCCTGCTCGCGGGTCCATTGCAGTTGCACGGGTCGGTTCGGCAGGGCCCTGGCCGCCGTGACCGCCTGAATCACGGGGTCCGGCAGACCCTTGTAGCCAAAGCCGCCACCAATCAGCGTCGGGTGCAGCCGGACCGCATGACGCGGAAGACCCGCTGCTTCTGCAGCGACCATCACGGTCACGGTCGGCAATTGCGTAGGCGCCCAGATCTCCAGGCGGGGCTCACGACCCTCGGTGCGATACAAGGCCGTGCAGCAATGGGGTTCGGGCGCTGCATGGGCCAGAAACGGTGTTTCGTATTCGGCCTCGATCCGTCGCAGGTCCGCCCGTTCCACCCCTTCATGGAGATCGCCTTCGCGCCGCCAGATGCGGCCGGGCACAGTCTCGATCGCCGTTTTCAGCTGCTGCTGATAGCGGTGACTGTCGAAGCCCGCAGTCCGCTTGAGGTCCCAGCGTGGCCGAAGCAACTGGGCCGCCTTTCTCGCGGACCAGGAACTGTGGGCGATGACCACGATGCCGGGGTTGGCACCGAAAAGAGCGGGCGAGGCGACTGCGGCGGCCACATCACGCTGCTTCAGAGCGGGCTCGAGATCGCAGGCCAGCAGTGACGCACCCGCTGTGGGCGCCATCAACACGGTCGCGTAGAGCTGGCCGGGCAATCGCACGTCCGCGCCAAAGACCGCCTCGCCGGTCGTCTTGGCCGGGACGTCGAGTCTGGGGAGCGATCGACCCAATAAGGTCCACTGCGCAGGAGGCTTCAGCTGAACATCCGAGGGCGTGGGCTGTCTCGCTGCCTCGGCTGCGAGTGAACCGAAGTTCAGGCGGCGACCGTCCGGCGCGATGACTTCGCCACGTTCGACCCGCAACGTCCTGGGGTCGACCCTGAGTCGCTCGGCCGCCGCTCCAACCAGCATCATGCGCGCGCTGGCCCCTGCCAGTCGGAGCGGCACCCACGCATCTCGCACGCTGGTGCTCCCACCGGTGATCACAATCCCGAGCCGCGCCGCCTGAGACGCGATCCATCGCGACGCCTCGACCCGTAAGCCGTGCTGATCCTCGCGAAAAGGCAAGGACTCCAGGAGGATCCGCACGTTGGCATGAATGGGCTTGGGCTCATCCAGCGCGTAGGCAACGCGACCCCAGTCACATTCGAGTTCTTCGGCCACCAGCATCGGCAGCACCGTCGAGACGCCTTGTCCCATTTCGGCCCGCTGCAGTGAGACGGTCACGCTCCCGTCGGGACTGATGCGCAACCAGGCATTCATCTGGACCGGGCCGATTCCATCACCCGACGGACCAGGAACCGGTTTGCCCACCCGCGCCTGATCGGTGATCGAGGAGCAACCGACCGACAGGCCCGCCCCGCCCGCGAGCACGGCAAGGAGAAAGCGGCGTCGGGAAAGCGCCTGGTCATTCAGGGCAAGCGTCATACGATGTGTTGAGGGTGTTGCAGAGTGCGTC
>JBIKTA010000366.1:0-3720 GCA_044348315.1 Burkholderiaceae bacterium
CAGCGCAATATCGATCGGCAACCCGACCGAAAGATTGCTGCGCATCGTCGAATCAAACGAGACGAGCGCACATTTGAGCGCTTGCGCGAGTGAGGTATCGGGCTTGACGACACGGTCGATGATCGGCTTGCCGTACTTGCTCTCGCCAATCTGGAAAAACAGCGTGTCCTCGCTGGTCTCGATGAAATTGCCCTGAGGGTAGAGGAGAAACAGCCTGGGCGGCTCGTCCCCGATCTGCCCGCCCACCAGGAACAGGGCGCTAAAGTCGATCCCGCTCTGCTGCATCTCGCCTGCGGAATGACTGCGAATGACCTCGCGCAACTGCCGTCCGACCAGCTCGGCCGCATCGAACATTGAATCAACCGTCATCAGGCTGACCGCTTCGTGCGCGACCTGCTTTTTCAGGCGATTCACCACCGTCTGAGTGGTGGCGAGGTTGCCGGAGTTGAGGAGCACGAGAGACCGCTCGCCCGGCCGTTCGAAGACGCTCATCTTCGAGAAAGTCGATACGTGGTCCACCCCAGCATTGGTGCGTGAATCGGACGCAAACAGCAGGCCCTCATCGAGCGACATGGCAACGCAGTAAGTCATGGCGGGCGTGTTTTCGGGAGGCTGAAGGAGGGCTTTGCAGCGGGACCGCTACAGGCGCCCGCGCCGATGCTCGCAGTCGGGCTTCACACAGTTACCGTACAGCGCGAGCGCGTGGTCCTGCAGAGCAAAACCCAGATCACGGGCCACGCGCTGTTGGCGCTTTTCGATTTCGGGATCGATGAACTCCTCAACCCGACCGCACTGAAGGCAGACCAGGTGGTCGTGGTGCTCGCCCTGGTTGAGTTCAAACAGGGATCGACCTGACTCGAAATGGGTCCGCTTCAGGATGCCAGCCTGCTCGAACTGCATCAGCACCCGATACACTGTCGCAAGTCCGATGTCGCTGTTGTCGGTCAGCAACTCTCTGTACACGTCCTCCGCGCTCATGTGCCGCATGCGTCCCTGCTGGAAAACCTCGAGGATTTTCAGGCGGGGCACGGTGGCTTTGAGGCCAAGACTTTTGAGTTCAGGCGGCGACATTGAGGCGGATTCGTGGTTTGCCAGAGCGCTTGCGGAAGCTCTTTGTATCATAAAGGTCTCGCCATCCGCTTTTTGTCCCCGAGGGCCATCCATGTCTGATTCCTGTCCGCCCGCCCGATTTGAAGTGCGCACCCTGCTGATCGGTGTGGCGATCGCCATATCAGTGGGCTTGAGCGCCTGCACTTCGAGCAACCCTTCGCGCGGAGGGCTGTTGCCGACCTATCGCAGCGACCTGCCGCAGGGTAACTACATCACGCGTGGGATGGTCGAGCAGGTTCGGCCCGGCATGCAGCGGGAGCAGGTCAGGGCAATCCTGGGCACGCCCCTCCTCGGTCACGTCTTTCACTCTGAGCGCTGGGATTACACTTTCCGGTTTCGTCATGCGGACGGCCGAACCGAGCAGAGAAACGTCACCGTCCGATTCAGGAATGGCGTCGTGAGCGAGGTCACCGCAGACCCGCTGCCCGAGCGCGAGGACCCGAGCGATCCCGCTCTACCAGGGTTCAAACCCCCTCGCTGATTGTCTGCCAAAAGGATAGTCTGATGACCATGAAGATTGCGATCGCCGGCGCGGGTGGCCGCATGGGCCGCATGCTGATCGAGGCGGTGCTGAACGCCCCCGATGCCGAACTGGCCGGTGCCTTCGACTTGCCGGGCAGCGGCTCGATTGGACGCGACGCGGGCGAATCGATGGGGCGCGAGAGCGGCGTGCGGGTAACGGACAACCCAACCGAGGCACTCGCGCAGGCCACGCACCTGATCGACTTCACGCGTCCCGAAGGCAGCCTGATACACCTTGAGGCCTGCGTGAAAAGCGGTGTTCGGATGGTGATCGGCACCACCGGATTCGACGATTCGGGCAAGGATAGGATTCGCACCGCATCGCAATCGATCGGCATCGTGTTCGCGCCCAACATGAGCGTGGGCGTCAACGCCACGCTCAAGCTGCTGGAAATGGCTGCGCGCATCCTCAATACCGGCTATGACATCGAGATCATCGAAGCGCACCACCGCCACAAGGTCGATGCGCCCTCGGGGACGGCGCTCAAGATGGGGGAAGTGATCGCGCACGCCTTGGGCCGTAACCTGAATGAGGTCGCCGTCTATGCCCGCGAGGGCATCACGGGCGAACGCGACCCGTCCACGATCGGGTTTTCCACGATCCGAGGGGGCGATATCGTCGGGGATCACACCGTGCTCTTTGCGGGGACAGGCGAGCGGATCGAGATCACGCATCGCTCGGCCAGCCGGGTCACCTATGCGCACGGCGCCCTGCGCGCCTGCCGTTTCCTGTCCGACCGCTCGTACGGATTGTTCGACATGCAGGCGGTGCTGGGACTGGCCGACTAGGAGGGGCGGCCTATCTGCCGCCCGGCTCTGCGCGCGCAAAACGTTTGCGCAGCGCCGCGCACGGATCTTCCCTCTGAAGCGGCGGGGCCGACCACACCGCGTCAAACAGTTTCGACTGGTCCTCACCGCCCCGCTCAATCAAACCGACGGTAAGGACGCGTGCTCCGGGGCGCAAATCCGCCAGATGGATCGGGATGCCGTAATCGCGTCGAACATGACCGTTGCCGGCGATGACGACGGCCAAGCGCCCGTCCGCTGCGGCCCGCACTGCAACCTCGGCAATTTGTGCGTCACGCGCGCGCTGCGCGAGCGCCATCGGGGCGATCATCGTCGCGGGAAGCAAGCCACAATGACCGTCGACGATGCTTTGATTCAATTCTTCCTGCACGGCGTCGGTCCATCCCACCGGGGGGCGCTCTGCGAGCCGATGCGATTGGCCGCGCGCGATCTGCATGGCCTCCTCCCGCGACAGATTGCCCGCGTGGATGGGCAAGCCACGCTGCAGGGCCAACTCGATGACCGGCCTGTAGAAGGCCCAGGTCCAGCCCTTGAAATCGAAGCCGGCGGCCTGAGCAATTCGGCGCGCGCGCGCTCCGATGGTTTCGGTCACCTCGCTCTCAACCGCACGCTCTGCATCGAGCGCAGGCTGCATGCGGGCGTCGAGCTGCTCCATTACGATCGCAAGAGGTCGACGTTCCGATAGCTCGCCAATCCACTCGAGGCGCTGGCGATGATGAAGCGGCTGATCGTGAAGCTCGCCAAGCAGCAGGACATCGGACGCGAGCATCTGCTCGATGAGTCCGGAGCGGGGTGGATTTGGATTGAACGGTTTGGCGCATCCAAGCAGGCCCGCCATCAGGATCACCAGGGTCATCAAGCGAATGAGCCGAGCTCGAAACAGACCGATCTGCCCAGGCTCACCACTCGAGAAGCCCGTCGAATGGGCCTGGAATAACATCAGCGCTCGGTGATAATCCACCCATGGCGTTGAACCGTTATGACTCTGAACCATACCTGATCCCCGATGCGGCGGCCGTCGAGGAGCCGTCCGAGCCCCGACGCGGAATCGCCGGTCTGATCGGTGCCGGCCTCCTCGCCCTGATCGTACACGGGCTGGTCGTATGGTTGTTGACCGGGCGCTCAATCGAAGAGGCAGAGATACCGCAACGTGAGGCCGTCTATTCGGTTTTTCTGATGCCCGCCCCTGAGGCACCCACACCCACACCCACACCCGCACCCGCACCCACACCCACACCCACACCCGCACCCGCACCCGCACCCGCACCCGCACCCGCACCC